>CAQLOA010000031.1:0-10841 GCA_948829205.1 uncultured Eggerthellaceae bacterium | reverse complement strand
GCTTCTGTATGAACCCGACGGTGTCGGTAAGCGTGACCTCGCGCCCCTCGGGAAGCATCAGCCTCCTCGTAGTCGAGTCAAGCGTGGCGAAAAGAAGGTCGTCGCTGTAGACGTCCGACTCGCAAAGGGCGTTCAGAAGGCTCGACTTTCCGGCGTTGGTATACCCCACCAGCGCAACCTTGAACACGCCGCTTTCGTAACGGCTGCTTCGCTGCTGCCCTCTCACCTTTGCAAGGTTCTTGAGCTCGCGCCTGATGCTGGTTATCCTGTTGCGCACGATGCGCCTGTCCACCTCAAGCTGGCTCTCCCCCTCGCCAAACCTCGAACCGACTCCGCCGCCCATCCTGTTCGACGCAAGATGGGCCCACATTCCGCGAAGCCGGGGATACAGGTACTGGTTCTGCGCCAGCCTCACCTGAAGGCGCCCCTCCTTGGATTTCGCATGGAGGGCGAAGATGTCGAGGATGAGCGCGGTCCGGTCGATCACCTTCATCGACTCGGGCATGGCGCGCTCGAGGTTGGACTGCTGCGAAGGCGTGAGTTCGTCGTCGAACACCACAAGGTCTGCGTCGCATGCCACGGCGGCCTCCCTGAGCTCCTGCACCTTCCCGCTCCCGATGAATGTTGCGGGGTTCGGGCTCGTCATCCTTTGGGTCACCTTGGCCACGACGTCGGCGCCTGCGGTGAAAGCAAGCCTCTCGAGCTCGGCAAGGGACGACTCTAGGCTCCATGCGGCACCCGGCCTGTCAATGCCCACGAGAACGGCCCTCTCCCTGCGCGGCGCAACGGAGGTGGAGTGGCCCTTCAGCACGACGTCGTCGGAATAGGCCGTCAAAGCCGCACTCCCTTTGCGGAAGACGGCCTAGGCTTCGAGCACGCCAACGAAGGCCTCCTCGGCCGGGCCCGTCATGAGCACTCTTCCGTCGTCGGTCCAGTCTATGTGCAGGTCTCCGCCCTTCAAGGCCACTGTTCCGCCCCTTGAGGCCCTGTTCGTAAGGGCGGCGGCGACTCGCGTGGCACAGGCGCCCGTCCCGCAGGCCAGGGTCTCTCCGCACCCGCGCTCGAACACCCGCATGCGCACCACGTCGCCATCGATTTGCGCGAACTCTATGTTCGCCTTCTCGGGGAAGACGGGATTTGACTCGTAGAACGACCCCAGGCGGTCGATGTCCAACGAACCGAGCGACTTGCGTCCAGACTCGTCGAACAGCTCGTCGGGAAGGAGGTCCCAGTCGTCGACGAAGCATACCGCGTGCGGATTGCCCATCGACACGGCGGTGAACTCGAAGGCTCCCCAGGGCGAGTCAACTGGAAAGTCGACAAGGCACGGGCCAAGCCCGTCCAGAGAGGCGTTCGGCTGCGCGCATACGGGAACTTCCGCGGGATTCAGCACGGGACGCCCCATGTCCACCGTCGCCGACGTCATGGCGCCCGATCCATCGGTCTCGAACCTTATAGGCTTCGGCCCCGCAAGCGTGTCGGCGACGAACGATCCGCTTGCGGGGTCGACCATCCCGCGGTCGACGAGGTATTTCGCGAAGCACCTCACGCCGTTCCCGCACATCTGCGCCAACGTTCCGTCCGAGTTTATGTAATGCATGTATGCCGCGCACTCGTCTCGAGGGGACTCCTCAACGAGTATGATCCCATCGGCTCCGACGCCGAAATGCCTGTCGCAGACCGCTTTGACCTGGTCCTCGGCAAGCCTTACGGACCCGTCCCGGTTGTCCACGAAGACGAAGTCGTTGCCCAGCCCGTTCAGCTTCGCGAATTCCAGCCTCATTGTTGCCTCCATCTGCCGTCAGCCTCTACGATCTCACATGCCTGCTCGAGCATGTCGTCCACGTTGCCAGAGTTCCCGTCCATCCATTTCACGCGCGGGTCGCCTCCGAACCAGGTGCGCTGCCTCTTCGCGTATCGCCTCGTGGCGGTCTTGATGGCGACGAACGCCTCGTCCATGGAGGTCTTGCCTTCAAGCGCGGCAGCCACCTCCTTGTAGCCGATGGCATGCTTCGCTGTCACGCCCTCCCTGAAGCCGCGCGCCAGAAGGCCTTCCACCTCGTCGACCAGCCCTTCTTCGCGCATCGCATCGACGCGTCGATCGATCCTCGCATTAAGCACCTCGCGGTCGACACCGATGCCCAAAAAGATTGCAGGGATGCGCTGACGGACGGAGCCCAGGGCCTCCAGCCGCCTGGCGTAGCTCTCCCCCGCCTCATGCATTTCGAGCGCGCGTATCACTCGCTTGGAGTCGTTGGGATGCACCTTGGAGGCGCTTTCCGGGTCGGCATCGCGAAGAACCTCCCACACGGCTGACGGGCCCTTCTCGCGAAGCATCGCCTGATAGAGGTCGCGCACGGAGTTGCCCGCCTGCTCCCCTTCGGCGAAGTCGTAGTCGTCGATCGCCGCCCTCACGTAGAAGCCGGTGCCGCCGCAGAGCACGGCGGTCCCTCCCCTGTCCGATATGTCTTCGAACACGTTGCGGGCATACGACTGGTACAGGGCGGCCGAATACGGCTCTCCGGGGTCTACGAGGTCGATGCCGTGGTGAGGCACGACGCGCTTCGCGAAAGGAACCTTGGCCGTGCCGATGTCCATGCCTTTGTACACCTGCATGGAGTCCGCGCCCACCACTTCGCCGCAATAGGCCTTCGCCAGCTCGATCGCCAGGGCGGACTTGCCGGACGCCGTAGGGCCCACGACGGCCAGGACGGGGTTGCGTCCATCCTGCAACTCAGACCACCTCTCCGGCCAGGTACCACGTCTTGGCCTCGTTCACCTTGACTTCGACGATGCGCCCGGCCAGGTCGGAGGCGGCAACGCCTTCAGGAATGGGCGCGTGCACGTTCTGGTTCCTGGGGCTTCTTCCCGAAAGGCGGCTGCCGTCCCCCTTGGAGGCCCCTTCCACAAGCACGGGAACGACCTTGCCAAGGTCGTCCTGATTGGCCTCGAACGCACGCTTCTCGACGACCCCGAACAAGGCATCGAACCTCCTCTGCGCGACCGGACGCGGCACCGCGTCGGGATAGGAGGCGGCCGGGGTTCCCGTCCGGGGCGAATATATGAAGGTGAAAACCTGGTTGTACCCCACCTCGTCGACCAAGGCGAGCGTGTCCTCGAAGTCGGCGTCCGTCTCGCCGGGGAATCCGACTATGACGTCCGTCGAGAGCGCCACATCGGGGCAGGCCTCCCGCATCTTGGCCACCAGTTCGAGGTAGTGCTCGCGCGTGTACCTGCGGTTCATCCTCTCAAGGACGCGGTTCGAACCCGACTGCACCGGGAGATGCAGCGCAGGCATCAACGCAGGAAGGCTTCCGAACAGCGAGATCACCTCGTCGGAGAGGTCCTTCGGATGGCTGGTAGCGAACCTCACGCGCTCAATCCCCGTTCCGCACACGCCCTCGAGTACCTTGGCGAACGCGGGACTGCCGTACAGGTCGCGGCCGTACGAGTTGACGTTCTGTCCGAGGAGCGTGATCTCCTTCACTCCGTCGGCGACGTAGGACGCCGCCTCAGACACTATGTCGTCCATCGGCCTGGACTTCTCGCGCCCGCGCACGTAGGGCACGATGCAGTACGTGCAGTAGTTGTCGCAGCCTATGGTTATCGGAAGCCATGCCGACCAAGGGCTTTCGCGCTTCGTTGGAAGGTCGGTGGGAAAGTCGTCCGCCTGCAGCAGCGTATGATGCTCGAACCCTTCGCTCGCGATCGATGCCTCGACGAGCTTGGGAAGCTCGGAGATGTTGTGCGTCCCGAACACCACGTCTATGCCAGGAGCGCGCTCTAACAGCCCTTCGCCATAGTTCTGCCCCATGCAGCCTCCGATGGCGACGATGCGCCGTCCGACGCGCGAGGAGCCCTTTGGAGGCATGTTCTTGATGGAGTTGACGTGGCCGAGAAGCCTGGTTTCGGCGGATTCGCGGACGCAGCACGTCATGAAGACGACGACGTCCGCATCCTCGATCGAATCGACCTCGACCGCACCCTTCGACCGAAGCAGCCCCGAGATGCGCTCGGAGTCGTGCTTGTTCATCTGGCAGCCGAAGGTCTGGACGTTGTAAGAGAGCCCCTCGAGGACGCTGTTCATCTGATGGCGGAACCTAGGCGGTCTGCGTCGCCTGCGGAGCAGCCACGCCTTCGACCGGTGCCGCGAACGACCCCTTCGGCTCGACGGCGAAGCGTATCGCCGTCCTGTACTCGCCGTCGATGACGATGTCGGCGAACGAAGGGATGCAGGAGATTTCGATGCCTACCGGCGAAAGAAAGCCGCGCGAGATGGCGATTGCCTTGACGGCCTGGTTGACCGCGCCGGCGCCCACCGCTTGGATCTCGACGGTGGAGCCGTCCTTTATCATGACTGCTATTGCGCCGGCGACCGAAGCCGGCGACGACTTGGAGGATACCTTCAGGCAACCTATTTCAGACTTTGCGTCCATCTCAACCGTGGTCCTTGTTTCGTTCCTGCTGTCTCAAGAATGCTTTGGCTGCGAGCATGCTGCATTTCTGGATTTGTTAATCATAGCTTTTGCGAGGTCAAATGGCAAATCATCACGACCCCTTCTCGACCAAGTCGAACTCGACCACAAGCTTCGAGCCCCTCTGCCTGGCCCTGGGCCGCACAGTGGCAAGGTAGTACTTCTCGGAAAGGCCGGCGAATGCGTCCATGGCCTCGATCTCGAACGCGTCAAGGTCGTCCCTGGACACCCTTGCCGTCCTGACCGAAGGCTCGCGCCCGATGCCGCGCACGAGGCCTGCATCCGAGGAAGCGCCCGCATCGGCCCCGGATTCCGCGGAAGCGGGAAACGACTCCGACTCGAGCCGCTGCATAAGGGAGGGAACCGGGGAGATGTCCTCGTCGAGGACGCGCCTTGCAGACCTTGCCGAGATGTCCAGGCCAAGCCTTGCTGCAGCGTCCACGAGTTGGCGGTCGTCGCAGGACGCCGCAAGCGCCTGGGTTATCGGAACGTCGTCCATCCCGCCTCCGAAAAGCCTTTTCGAGGCAGGGACCATCGCCGTGCCATGTTCGAACAGCGTCGCGACGACCTCGGTCTCCGTGCCGCAATAGACCGAGAGCGTCTTCCTGTGCTCGAATGCGAACTCGGCAGCGGTGCGCAGGATGTTCTTCGGGCCGCGCATCTGATATCCGGACTCGGTGCGCTCGAAGAAGGGAAAGGTCGACTGGTCCGCACGTTCGGGAAGCCTGGATGCGTCGGTTCTGACCTTGATCGAGGTGCCGAGGCCGGGAACGGAAAGCTGCACTCCGGAGTATTCGGAATTGGCCGAGATGGAATAGAGGGCCATGCCTCGCCCATGTATCCCCCACTTGTCGAGCTTGGCGGAGTCGAGCTTCGACGTCACTCGAGGCTGGAAGACGCGCTCGTGCATGTCCTCGGGAATGCCGGCCCCGTCGTCTATGACGACGATCGTCCTCTTCCCTCCCTCGCGCCCGGTGGCGAGGAAGATGTTGCGCGCTCCGGCGTCGCGGGCGTTCCTGAGCATCTCTAGAACGATGTCTTCGCTGCAACGGATGTCCTGGGCAGCCTGCCGCCTTTCCGCCTCGGAGCTCTTGAGGCGGACGAACCCCTGTCCCAGGTCCTCCTCGACCCGGAGCATGTCCTCGCCTACGACGTCCTTCACGAACGATTCGAGGGATTCCCCTTCCAAGCCTGGACGGCCGGTGCTACTTGGCATAGTCGACTGCGCGGCTCTCGCGCACAACGACGACCTTCACCTGCCCGGGGTACTGCATTTCGCTCTCGATCTGCTTTGCGATGTCATGGGCGAGCACGACGGACTCGGCATCGTCGACCACGTCGGGCTTGACCATCACCCTTACCTCCCTGCCTGCCTGGATGGCGAAGGTGCGCTCGACGCCCTCGTGGCTGTTGGCGATCTCCTCCATCTTCTCGAGGCGCTTGATGTAGGCGTCGAGGGTCTCCTTGCGCGCGCCAGGACGCGCCGCAGAAACGGCGTCGGCGGCCTGGATGAGCATGTCAAGCACCGAGTTGGGCTCGACGTCCTCGTGATGCGCCTCTATGGCGTGGACTATCTCGCTAGCTTCGCCGAAGCGCTTCGCCAGGTCGGCGCCTATCACGGCATGGCTTCCGTCCACCTCGTGGTCAACGGCCTTGCCAAGGTCGTGGAGAAGGCCTGCACGCTTTGCCGGAACCGGGTCAAGCCCAAGCTCGGAGGCCATGACGCCGGCCAGGTATGACACCTCGAGGGAGTGATTGAGCACGTTCTGGCCGTAGGACGTCCTGTAGAGGAGGCGGCCGAGCGTCTTTATGATCTCGGGATGCAGGTCATGGATTCCCGTGTCGAAGGCTGCCTGCTCGCCCGCCTTCTGCACGCGGTCCTCGACGTACTTCACGGCCTTGCCGTACATCTCCTCGATGCGTGCCGGATGGATGCGTCCGTCGGAAATCAGGTTCTCCATCGTGACGCGCCCTATTTCGCGCCTGACGGGGTCGAAGCACGATATGGTGACGCACTCGGGGGTGTCGTCGATGATCAGATTGGTGCCGGTGAGCTGCTCGAAGGACCGGATGTTTCGCCCTTCGCGGCCGATGATGCGCCCCTTCAGGTCGTCGTTGGGGATATGGATGGTGGAAACCGTGTTCTCGGAGGAATGGTCGGCTGCAACGCGCTGTATCGCGAGGCTGAGGATCATGCGCGCACGCTTGTCGGCCTCGGCCTTGGTCCTCTCCTCCGATTCGCGGATTATGGCCGCGGACTCGTGCGTGACCTCGTCGCGGATGCCGTCGAGGAGCTCGACCTTGGCCTCTTCGGCGGTCATTCCAGCAACCGCAACCAGCTTTTCGTCGACCTGCGCCTGGGCGGCGTTGACCTCGTCCATCTTCGAGTCGATCTGCCCCTGCAGGTTGGAAAGCTGCTTCTCGCGGGAATCGAGCGATTCGGACCTCCTGTCGAGAGACTCCTCGCGCTGCGTGAGCCGGTTCTCGGCGGCACGCACCTCATGAAGGCGGTCCTTGCTCTCCTCCTCGATCTGCTGCTTGTATTTGAGGGCCTGGTCCTTGGCCTCGATCTCGGCCTCCTTGCGGTACGTCTCGGCCTGCTTCTTCGCGCTTTCGACCAGCTCCGTGGCCTCGGCCTGCGCCCTCTGCCTGACGTTTGCCGCCTCGTTCGCGCTGCTTTTCTCCCTGGACTTCGTTATGAAGAACATCGCAGCCAGCCCTATCGCCAATCCGACGACGGCTGCAATCACAATGAATGCTTCCATTTCGTACCCTTCCTGATGCCATTCGGCGGTTTGTTTTCAAAATAAAAAAGTTGGCATACGCCAACATGAGAATTCGCACTCGCGAGATAAGAGAATATTCGATTTTGTATATTCAAATACCCTTCGGGTACAAATTACTCAAGTCCAAACGATTATAGCGCAAAAAGCTAGCCTTCGTCTTCTACGAACAGGCGCGAGGCGGTGGAGGCGACGGAAGGCGCGTATCCCTTTGCCACGAGCTTGCGATAGGCCGCACCCCTCTTGTCCTTGGCCTTTGAAGGGTGCCGAGACAAGAAGTCGATCGCGCGCTCGATTTCGGCCTGTTCGCCGGACTCGAGGTGCTCGTTGTAGGACTCGAGCCCGTAGACGTCCACCCCCAGGGACTCTATCTCCTTCAAGGCGAACCTCAGCCCTTTTCCGGACGCAAGCGTGGACCTGACCAGGGACTCGGAGTAGCGTTCGTCGTCGATGGCTCCGATGCGCACGGCCTTTTCTATGGCATGGTCGACCGAGGATGCAGGGTATCCCGCCTCCTCGAGCTTCCTTCTCATCTTCGCGGTGGACTGCTCGCAGGCCGAGACGCTTCGCACCACCTTCTCGAAGGCGAGCCTGTCGCACTCCTCCGGGGAGAATCCGGAGAAGTCTTTCCTTCTGGCAAACGTCATGTCGATACCGCTTCCGCGATGGCCAATGACAGGCGGCCCGGACACATGCGCCCCAGGCCGCCTGTCGAATGCGCCCTATTTGGATGCCTCGGCCGCATCCTCCTGGTTAGAAGAGGCGCTTTGTTCTGCGTTGGGGCCGCCCACAGGGGCGTTGTAGAAGCTGCGGACCTTGGCTTCTATCTCTTCCCGGATGTCGGGGTTCTCGCGCAGCGTCTGCTTGGCGGCCTCCCGCCCTTGCCCTAGCCGCTCGTCGCCGTAGGTGTACCAGGCGCCGCTCTTCTTGGCCACGCCGCAATCGACCGCCATGTCGACGATGCACCCCTCGCGGGATATGCCTTCGCCGTACATCAAGTCGAATTCCGCCTGGCGGAACGGAGGCGCAACCTTGTTCTTCACGACCTTGGCACGCACCCTGTTGCCTATCGCCTCGCCGTCCTGCTTGATGGAATCGATGCGGCGGATGTCGATGCGCACGCTTGAGAAGAACTTCAACGCACGGCCGCCCGTGGTCGTCTCGGGATTGCCGAACATCACGCCGATCTTCTCGCGCAGCTGGTTGATGAATATGCAGGTGGTGTTCGACTTCGAGAGCGAGCCTGCAAGCTTCCTTAGGGCCTGGGACATGAGCCTTGCTTGAAGGCCGACGGAAGCGTCGCCCATCTCGCCCTCGATTTCGGCGCGCGGCACCAGCGCCGCCACGGAGTCGACGACGACGCAGTCGACGGCACCGGAACGCACCAACATGTCGCATATTTCGAGGGCCTGTTCGCCGGTGTCGGGCTGAGAAACCAGCACCTCGTCGATGTCGACTCCGATCCGGGCGGCGTATACCGGATCGAGTGCGTGCTCGGCGTCGATGAATGCGACTATTCCGCCTTCGGCCTGCGCCTCGGCGAGGATCTGCAGCGCAAGTGTTGTCTTGCCGCTGGATTCGGGCCCGTATATCTCGATTATTCGGCCGCGAGGGACTCCCCCGATGCCGAGGGCTATGTCGAGGGGAAGCGCACCCGTGGGTATGGCGCCTATGGAGAGGTCGGCGCCTCCCTCCCCCAGCTTCATTATGGACCCCTTGCCGAACTTCTTGTGTATCTGGTCGGTGGTGCTCTTCAGGAGCTCTTCCTTGGTCTGGCTCATTGATTCTCCTTTTTTGCTGCATTCGTCCTGCAAAGAACAATTATACGAACATATGTTTGCAAGTCAATAGACGAATGCGTTTTCGGACGTGCGGTGAATCCGGGTTCATGGCCATGATAGCGCCGCCGTTCGAAACGGCGGTTACACGGCACCCGCACAAGAGCCTTGCGGCGCCATGTCGGAACCGCAAACGGCTCCTACGCGCATCTAACGCCTTTCTTGCCTCTGCAACGCGGCGCTCTAACCCCCAGGTTGTCCGGACGTGCGCCCCTCCAGCTCCGAAGCCATGGCGAGAAGCGCAGCCTCCACGGTCTGCGCCCTGACGGAGTCCCGGTCGCCGTCGAACTGCTTCCGCACGGCCGAGACGACGCCGAAGGCATACACGCCCATCCATACGGTCCCCACGGGCTTTCCAGGTTCGGCGCCCGTCGGCCCCGCGATTCCCGTCACCGACACCGCAACGTCGGCCCCAAGGCGGCTGGCGGCCCCTTCGGCCATCTCCATGGCGACCTCTTCGCAGACCGGCCCCTGCTCGTCGAGCAGAAGGGAACCGACACCCAAGACCTTGTGCTTCGACTCCGCGGCATAGGTGACGAACCCGCCCGCGAACACGGCCGAGCTTCCCGGGACCGAGGTGATGCTCTCCGCTATCCATCCTCCGGTAAGGCTTTCGGCGCACGCGAGCGTCGCACCCGCCTCGGATGCGCGCCCAACGACTTCGGAGGCGAGCGCCTTCAGCCCGCTTTCGCTGTGGAAAACCTCAGGCTCGGGTTGCACCAGCGCATTCGCGGGATCTTCCCTGCAAGCAAAACCTCCGTCATCGCCTTCGTCCCCATCGGCGGGAAACAGAAGAGGTCGGGCCTTCATGATGTAGTCGAACATCGACAGGACCGTCATGACCAGCGCCGCGATCATGACAAGCCACGACATCACGTAGAGCGGATTGCCTACCGCTGCCTGCACGTCGGGGATGTAGAGCGAGTCCTTCACCAGGAACAGCACGATTGCGACGATCTGCAGCACGGTCTTCGCCTTGCCGTACCAGCTTGCGGCGATGACGACGCCCTTCGTGGCGGCCACCATCCTTATGCCCGAAACGATGAACTCCCGGGTGAGGATTATAAGAACGGGCCACGAAGGTATCACGCGCAGCTCGACCAAGGCTATCAGGGCCGCAGCCACAAGGATCTTGTCGGCAAGAGGGTCGAGGAACTTTCCAAGGTCCGTGACCTCGCCGCGGCTTCGGGCCAGGTACCCGTCGATCCAGTCCGTGCACGATATGACCACGAAGACGCCGGCGGCGACGAGCGCCTTCGTCTGGTCGCTGACCACGTGGAGGATTCCGAACCACTCTGGCCATGGGCTCAGCAGGGCCACCACGAACAGCGGAACGAGGCATATCCTCAGGAACGTGACGACGTTCGCAGGCGTCCAGACCTTCTGGCGTCGCTCCCTCCCGCTCATAGGCGCACCGCCTCCATGTCGTACAGCAGCGTGTCTTCGACCTCGCACGCGACGACGCTTCCCGGCTTCCCGCCGTCGACGTAGGTGACCCCGTCAACCTCGGGCGCCTGGACGATCGCGCGCCCGAACGGCTGGCCGTCCTCTTCGACGCCCTCCACCAGGACCGGCATCGCCTTCCCCGCGCGGGCGCCCACCACGGCCGAGCTGACGGCGTCGGCCACGGTGCGAAGCCGTTCGGCCCTGTACTCCTTCTCGTCCTCGTCCACCTGACCGGGAAGCGAGAAGCTGGCCGTGCCCTCCTCCCGCGAATACGGGAACACTCCGACGTAGTCGAAGGC
>CAQLOA010000030.1 GCA_948829205.1 uncultured Eggerthellaceae bacterium | reverse complement strand
TTGTTCCACGTCTGCAGGGTCACGGACTCAGCAGGGGTGAAGCCATTGCCCTGGAACCAGGTGGGGATCCAGGCGTTCATGCCATAGACGCAGAACTGGCCGACGAAGTAGGCGGACCAGATGGCGCAGGTGGCAACGATGAACTTGCTGGAGAACAGAACCGCCGGACCAGACTTCGCAGGCTTCGGAGGAACGATCAGCAGGTTGGGATCGAACTCGACGTCGACGTGACGGGTAGCCTTGACGATCTGGGAAAGACGCTCGCACGCCTTCTCCTTCTGGCCGTGATTGGCGTACCAGTGCGGAGTCTCATGCATGGCGAAGAACAGGATGATGCCATACACGACCGGCAGGGCGCCGATCAGATAGCAGATGCGCCAGTTCTGGCAGAGCTCTTCGCCCTTGACCATGATGGTGCCGTCGGTGAGGCCCGGGATGATCGGGTTCGGGTTGGAGCAGATGGGTGCAGCAACCAGACCAGCGATAACCCAGCCCATAACCATGAAGGCCATGCCGAAGGTGACGAAGATGCCGCGCTGCTTGGAAGGCATGCTCTCGGAGAACACCGTGGTGACAACCGGGATGCAGGAGCCAACGCCGAAGCCAGCGATCAGGCGGAATGCGCAGAAGAACGCATAGTCAGGCGCGAAGGCCTGGGGCAGCGTAAACAGACCATAGAAGATAACTGCGATGGTGAGCATCTTCTTACGGCCGATGGCGTCGGACATGATGCCGCCGACTGCGCCGCCGAGAACCATGCCGAGCAGGCCCCAAGTGGTCAGCGAGCCGGTAAGTGCGGCGATGGGCTGGCCAGCGGCGATCTGCTCTGCAAAGAACGTAGGTGCAACATAAGTGTTGGTGGAATTAACGATCATGAAGTCATAGCCGTCGAAGATCATGGCGAATGCCAGGAGGACGAACACGATCCACGTGTGGCTGGAAATGCCTGCGCGGTCGATGACCTCAGATACTGTGAACTCTTTACCGTCCATCAATACCCCCTAGATAAGGATAGTTTTGCGTTTTCGCCGCTCGATGGAAAGCAGGCGAAACGCCTTGGAAGTTTCGACTTACGCGGTAGCAAGACTGGCTTTGCAACGAGAACTAAGGGTATTGCGAACATCTCAATCATCTAGGGCTGCTGAGGTGTGCGTAATAGCTAGAGAAAACCCCTGCTTGGACAAGGATTGCTCGATCCCTTCGAGACTACGTCGCAATCAGAAGAAACGACCGCGCGTAATCCTCCTTTCAGTCTTCTCTTCCCTGTTGATGATTTGTCTATTAAAGAACTCAGCCAAGATTCCTTTATAGGCAAATCACACCGTTCGCGCTTGTTTTGCAGCCACTTACGGCGCAAAAACGCGTTATATGTAGGATATGTGATGAAGGTACCGAGGTCAATAAAAACTTTGAGCCGGAGCCCGTTTCCCGTGCCTGCAACCGAGATGCCGCCGTTCGAACATGGGCAGCTGGGATTTCCCTACGCGCACGAAATTATGATAAGATTTTCCGGCACTTAAGTGGTCGCGTGGCGCAGCGGGAGCGCAGGTCCCTTACAAGGACAAGGTCGCAGGTTCAAATCCTGCCGCGACCACCACTTTAAAGTAAAAAAATAAGGCCCCCGAAGGGGCCTTTCTTTTTTTATCTGAAGTCGTCGCCTTGGTCGCCGCCCAAAAGCTTCGACTGCTGCTTCAGATGCTCCATCTTCTCCTTGTGGCTGACGAAGTTCTCGGGGGCGTCCTCGATGCCGAGAATCTCCACCTCGTAGGTGAGCTTCTTGCCCGCAAGCGGATGGTTCATGTCGAACGTAACGATGCCATCCTCGATGCTGATCACGGTTGCAACAACGGGGTTTCCGTCGTCGGAGTTGTGCATGGTCACACGCTTGCCCGGCTTGATGCCTGCAACCGGGATCTGCTCCAGCGGGATCTTCTGCGTGAAGTCCTCGAGGTACTCGCCGTATGCGTCGTACTCACTGATGGTGAACGTCTTCTTCTCGCCCACCTCGTTCATCTTGAGAATCTCGTTCTCGAACCCGTCAACGACGAGGTCCATGCCCGTCTGGAACTCCATGGGATTCTCGGCGTCGGCGAATCCAAAAACGGTGCCGTCTTCGAGGGTTCCCTTGAAGGTGAGCTTTACGGTGGAGCCAAGTTCCATTTCCATACCTTCCTGTCTATTCAACGATGGTGACGTCGGCGTTGTCGACCAGCCATTCGGTGGCCTTCGTCTGCCGCGCCATCTTGCGTACGTCTGCCATGCGGTTGGCGTTCTCCCACTTCTCGCGGGATTCCTGGCCGCCTTCGCCTTCGAACATCGCGTCGATGTCGGCATCGGTGACCTCGAGCCCCTTCTCGACGAAGATGGCCTCGAGCGCGCAGTCGATCTTGGCGCGGTGCAGAGCCTCGGCCTCGATGTTTTCCTTCATCTTCTCGCCCTCGACCTGGTTCTGCAGCATCCATTGCTGCAGGTTCGTGCCGTCCTTCTCGAGGTTCTGCATGAACTCGCGGGCGACGTCCTGGCGGATGAACTCCATGTAGTAGGTCGGAACCTCGCCGTCCATGCGCTTGATGATCTCGTCGACTGCACGGTCGACCTTGATCTTGGGAAGCTCGCGCTGCTTCTGGATGCCGATGTTGCGGCGCATCTGGTCGCGCATGTCGTTGGCGTCCATGCAGCCGACCTTGGCCGCAAACTCGTCGTCGAGCGGGGGAAGCACCATGCGACGGAAGCTTTGCACATCGACGACCGCGTGCAGATGCCCGTCTCCGAAGTCGGACGTGCCGTCCTCCTTGATGGCTTCGAAGTCGAACTCGAGCGTGTCGCCCGCCTTCGACCCGACCACCTTCTCGTCGAAGGTCATCGGCATCGTGCCGTTGCCCAGGCCCACCATGCGGCTTTGGGCAGCCAGGCCGCCAACCACCTTGTCGTTGGAGTCGGTGACCGTGATTTTCGCCTTCACGTAGTCGCCCATCTCGGCCACATGGTCGGGGTCTTCGATGTCCTCGAAGGTGTGGTAGTAATCCTGCAGCGCCGCAAGCTGGCGGTCGATCTCGGCCTCGGTGGGTTCCTCGGGAGGCATCTCGATGGAGACGGGGTCGTAGTCTGTCAGCTTCATGACGGGAGCCACGGGGCCCGACACAGTGAACTTGAACGGCTTGCCCTCTTCCAGCATGTCGTCCACGTGGAAGTCGGGGTCTTCGATGAAGATGACATCGTTCTCGTCGATGACGGCGGGCGCAAGCTCGTTGATGAGCGTCTCGGCGACGCCGCCCATGGCGTTTGCATGGCCGCCGACGCTCTGCTCGAGCACGGCACGCGGGGCCTTGCCCTTGCGGAAGCCCTTCAGCTCACGCTTCTGAATGTCTGCGAAGAATCTCTTCGACGCGGCGTCCACGTCTTCGGCCGACGCCACTATGGTCATTACCAGTTCCTGCTTGCCGTCGTCGGCGTACTCGCGGTTGATTTCGGTGATTTCCACTTTCGCACCCGCCTTACAGTGACACGAAGGCGTCGGGGAACTGCTTGTTGGCGTTCAGCACGTCCTGGCTGGTGTCGCCGTAGCGCAGCCACTCGGTGTCGGTTTCGCGGCGCTTGATCATCGCGTTTTCCATGACGAGCTTCAGCGCCTTCGTCTTCAGCGCGTAGTCCTCCATCTGCTCGAGGCGGCCGTCCATCTCGATCTGGCGGCGCTTGTACGCCTTGTCGTCGATGCTGTCGCCCGGGATGATGGCGTAGAAGTCCTCGGCGTCAAGGGTGAGGTTCTCGTGATCGGCGTACGCAGCGAGCGCGGAGTCTTCCAGAAGGCCCTGTATGGCGCGCTGGCGGTTGTCGGCGTAAAGCTGCTCTTCGCTTATGCCGCGGTTGGCGCAGAACGTCTCGACGTCCATGCCCTGGCGGGTGATCATTTCCTCGAGGCGGTAGTTGGCCGCGTAGATCGATTCCTCCACCAGGTCCTCGGGAAGGTCCTCGACGAGGCGCTTGGCCAGCTCGGCGCAGACGACTGCCTGGTCGGCGAGTTCCTGCACCTCGCGGTTGTCGCGGTACATGTTGTAACGGATGAAGATGAGCAGCTCTTCGACGTTCTTGAAGTCTTCGCAGTGCGCGTCGACCCAGGCGTCGGTAAGCTTGGCTTCCTCGCCGTCCTTGGCAATGTTGTAGTTCAGCCAGTTGATAGCCTGCTGCTGGATTACTTCTTCGGGGATTCGGACCTCTTCGGCGACCACGTAAACCGGGTCGTACGAGGTCAATGTGAACTTGGGTTTCGCCATCGGTAACCTCTCAACTAGACGCAAGTAATTTCATCCAGCTATTGTAGCCGAAATTGAAGTGTCTAAGAAGGCGGGGTGTGCCTGCTCCGAGTCCGGTTCGACGCCCCTTTGCGGGCAAAGAGCTGGGCTAACGGCGAAGAGCGGTCAAAAGGCTACAAGCTGCGGCTACCTGACGCCATTCTGAGCTAAGTCGAATCTTCGCTTCATACGCCCAGCTCTTTGCCCGCAGCGTCTCACAAGGACTCGTCGCAGGCATACCCCGCCTTGCATAAATAGACCTCGCTGGAAGCGCTGATGTGAATGGGCGGGACGCCTACGAGCGTAGTTGAAAGCCAAAGGAGCCGAGAAATCCACTCGGGCCGATCTTGCCCGAGTTAGTTCGAGGCGACGACGCGTCGGAGCGAGAGGCATCCCGCCCATTCGCATCGACTCCTTTGCCTTACTTCTTCAGCACGTTGAGGCAGACGGCGCGGTACTTGGCCGTATCGCCGTCTATCGCTTTCACCTTCTCGCCGGCCTTGTACCCGCGGTCGGACTCGACCTCGTAGTCGTCGACGACCTTCGGTGCGCCGAACCCGGCGTCGGAAAGCATCTTCACATTCTGTGCATCCGTCAGTGCGGCCTGGATGCTGTTGCCGATCTCGCGAGCGGCCTCGGTGAACTGCGCTTCGTGTTCCTCGCTCGAGAACACCGTCTCCATGATGAGCAGGCCGCCCGGCTTCAGCACGCGGGCGAACTCGCGAAGCGTCGCCTGCTGGTCGTAGAAAAGCGTGATGGCATTGTTGACGTACACGGCATCGAATGTGCCGCTTCCGATTCCCGCACCGATGAGGTCTTCGGGGAACGCGACACGGAATTCCATGTTGTTGCCGGAAAGCCCGCTGTCGTGCCAGGCTCGGTCGGCGCCTTCCGCCGCCTCCTGGACGTACCCCTCGACCCAGTCGACGCCCATGGCGAAGCCGTCGTTGCCAACCATCGAGGATATCTTGTACACCCCGCGGCCGCGGCGGCATCCAACGTCCAGCACCTTCTTGCCCGAAAGGTCGCTGGCGGGAAGATGCATCTTGCAGTCGCTGGTGAACGCATACTCCAGCTCTTTCTCGTTGTAGTAGGCACGAAGCTCGTCGGGCGAGATCGCCTGTGTCTTCGACGTCTCGGCAGCATCATGATGGTTGAATCCGTGCTCCGGGTCGTGTGACTCGGTTCTCGCCGAACGCTGCACCTCGGCGGGTGCGGCCACTTCGCCCTTGCCCATGACCGTGCCACCGCCTATGGTCGCCGCACCGCCCATGTCGAGGCTGGTGAAGTCGAGCAGGCTGTTGTCTCCGTGCGCCGCGAAGCTCTTCACGTTCTCATCGAGCTCGGCAAGCATCGAGGCGCGGTCCTCGAGCCCCATGCGGGCCGAATCCACCTGCAGCTGGTCGTTGTGCTTGTAGTACGCGTCGTTGCCGTAGTGGGCAAGGTATTGCGTGGTGGCCTTGCGCGTGGCTAGCTCGGCCACGAAGACTAGCATCTCACGGCCACCGAAGCATTCGTCCATGAACGCGAAGGCATTGTCCATCTTGGCCCCCACAGCGTCGACTGCCGGCTGGATCTTCGCCACTTCCTCCTTGTAGGCGCGCTCGAGGGTGTGGAACGCCTCGTCGCCCTCGCGTGTCTTCTCCATGGTGCAGCGCGCGGCAAATTCCTTGAGCTTGGCTATCACCAGACGCTCGCGCCTGATGGCCGCGTTAGACATGATGCCCGATGTGGCCTTGCGCTCAAGGGCCGATTCGCGCTTGTCGACGACGGGCATGAACACGGTGTCGATCACCCCGCCGCGCACGAGCGCGTCCTTGGCCCCGCGAAGCACCTCGCGCAGCTGAAGCACGATCGCCTCCTGCTCGAGCACCGCGTCGCAGTCGCCCGCCAAGGCGTCAAGCAGCAGCCCGATGAGGGCGATCCTCTCGTCGAAGTCGGCGGCTTCCGCGCGGTTCTTGATGCTTCCCGAAACCGACCCGTCCAGAATGCTTGTCACCTGGTAGTCGGAACGGTACTTCTCGAAGAGCGTGTAATACACCGCGAACTGGTCAGCGATTTCGTCGTCGCGAAGGAACTGCACGATAAGGTCGCGGTTGACGGGCTTGCCCAGCTGCTCGTACAGCGACACCACGCGCGCCAGGTCCTCCCAGCCTCGCGTGGTCACGAACGACTTGCCGCCGCCGGCCTTCGATTCCACCTTGTAGAAGCAGTCCTTCTTCGTCTCGAGGAAGGTGGTGACCGCCGGATGCAACCCCACCTGCACGGCGTAGTTCTTGAAGGCGGCATAGTCGGGCTCGACGTCTATCTCGCGCATGCGGTCGAGCGTCACGATGTCGAACTCGTGCACCTGCTTGTTGTACTCGGGCGGATTTCCGGCGCAAACCACCACCCAGCCGTCGGGCACCTTGTGCTTGCCGAACGTCTTGAACTGCAAAAACTGCAGCATCGACGGGTAGAGCGTCTCGGACACGCAGTTGATCTCGTCGAGGAACAGGATTCCGCAGCGCAGGTCGGTGCGGTCCATGTAGTCGTAGATGGCGCCGATGATCTCGGACATGGTGTATTCCGACGACTCGTACTCGTAGCCTTCGAAGTCGTGGTGCTCGATGCGCGGAAGGCCCAGCGCCGACTGGCGCGTGTGGTGCGTCATGGAATACGACACGATGCCAATCCCCAGCTCCTGGGCGATCTGCTCCATGATGGCCGTCTTGCCGATTCCGGGCGCGCCAAGCAGGAACACCGGACGCTGGTGCACGGGCGATATGATGTACATGCCCGCGTCGTCCGTTTCGAGGTAAGCCTCTACGGTGTCCTTGATCTGCTCTTTCGCCGATTGAATGTTCATCGCTTAAGCCTTTCTATCTCGCGCTCATCGATTGTCAGCTTCACGGCCCAGGGAGGGACCGGTGGAAGTTCCCGCGACCCGTCGTCAACGAAGACGAACGCCACGTCGTAGTCGGGCATCTTCTCGGGGAATTGCCCGAAGCCGTCAGTGAAGTAGATCATGCCCTTCATGTCGGTAAGTTCGCCACGAAGGCGCAGCATGTCCACGTAGTCGAAGGTCGGACGGAAGTCGGTGCCGCCGAACCCGCGCACGGCGAACCCCTTCATCAGACGGTCCACGTCGCGGACGTCGACCACCTTGAGGTCGCTTTGCACCTTCGAATCCGCCTGGATTATGTGTATGTTCACCTCGGTGGAGAAGTCCTCGGACTCCTTCAGGATGGAGAACATGTGCTCAAGGAACTTCCGCACCAGCGGGCCTGACACCGATTCGGACGTGTCCACGGCGATGACGAAGTCGCGGATCGTCTCGGATTCCTTGTATTCCAGCGGCTCGATGAAAGGCATGTTGCCGTACATGTCCATCCCGAACGTGTAGTACGTGTAGTCGAACTCGTCGGGATTGAGCCTGATCTGCTCGGTCACCGTCATGAACTTGCGCAGGAAGTCGGTGTAGTCGTACGTGCGGCGGTTCGAGAACGCCAGCGTGGACATAAGGTTTCCGGCCTCTTCGCCCCATTCCTTCGAGAACGTCTCGAGGTTCATCTCTATTTCCTTGGCGAGCTCTTCCCAGTCGCGCTTCTGCTGGTCCTCGTCATCGCCAGACTGGTCGAGATCGACCATGTCGAAGTGACTGCTTCCCGCGTCCTCGGCGTCTTCGTCGGGAGCTTCGTCATCCCCTTCGTCGCCGGAATCCTCGTCGCCACCCTGCGTGCTGCGGCTTTCCTCCTCGCCGGACTCGTCGTTTCCAAGGGTTTCTGACTTCAGGCCGTCGTTCTGGAAGTCGGGGTCTTCGTCGTCTTCCAGCATCTCCTCGGAAGGCGACTGATCGTCGCGGGGGCCTTCGCCGTCGTCGCGGGCGTTGGCAGGCCACGCCGTATGGTCGTCTCGCTCGAAAAGCTGGTGCCATTCGTTCAGCTTCCCGCGGCCGACGCCCTGGTAGTGCTGTCCCTCCGGGGCCTGGGCCAGCCCGCAGAGGAAGTCGTACACCCGGTTCGGAAGGAAGCTTCCGGCAGCAAGGGTCACCTCGTCGATGGCTCCCTTGCGGGCATTGTCGTCTTCGCTGGGAAAGCGCGCGCCACAGAGGTCCATCGTGACGCTTTCGACGATCATGTCGCATGCAAGCGACCACGCCTCCTCGTTCTTGTGAGTGCGGTCGTACGGATGGCGGAATATACAGTGCATGACCATGTGCAGGTAGTCTCGCACCGATTCGTCGAACGACTGCCTGAACCGGGCGATCACGCGCTGCGGGTCGTAGTAGATCGTCTTGCCGTCGGTGGCGATGGGGTACGCCATGCCCGTGCGCTGCGGTACGAGTCCCATGCGCCAAAGAGCGCGGTCGAGGAAGCGGAACTTCAGCATGAGCTGAACGCGACTTTCCTCGATGATGTCCTCGGCCAGGCGGTCTTCGTCGTGGCGACGCTTCTGCGCGAGCTCGGCCTGGCTTAGCCGCGCCTTCTCACCGCTTGTGCGCATCGTTTGCGCACCGCTTGGAACCTCTTTGGGCTGCAGGAACTCGTCCCCGTGGTACTGGGTTTGAACCGGGGACGGAGCAGACTGCCTGGTTGTCATGTTTTCGGGTTCGGTCATGGCGTTGCGCTAAAGGTCGAAGTCTATCGCCGATGCCCCGAACCTACGCTGCTTCTGCTCCAGCAAGTAGTTCGTGACCGATGCGTCCTGAACGGCGCTTGCCGCCTCGATGACGTCGGCGATGTTGTCCTTGTCGATGAATCTGAGGTCGATAAGCCCCTCTATCACGGACTTGTCGTCATGACGCGCCGCGTCGACGCATATCTCCAGCAGGTGGTTGCGAAGCGTCGTTTCCATGAGGCTTCTGTTGTTAGGCGTCATGCATATGGGGTCTGAAAGGCGCTTGACGATGAGCGAACCTTGTTCGTATGCCCCCAGCTGGTCTTCGTTCGCCGCATCGAACCCGCTGCGGCTGACTATCGCGTTGTCGTAGTGGTCGAATATGGCGGGAACGCTTATGAAGTTGCAGGATCCGAACACCAGCCGCATCTGCTGGGCCGCGCGCGACGTCTTGGGGAATGCGAAGTCGAACGACGAGCGGCCTTCGATGGGCTGCACCAGGTCGACGTGGATGTTGTCGAGCATGCAGTCGAAAGCGATTCCGCGAACGTCGATAGCTTGGATCCTGTCTGACACCCCAAGCGTGTTCAGCCGGCGCACGCCGTTGAACGCGTACTGGGCAATCGCGGTGACCGTTTCGGGCACCACCACGTCCGCGACCTCGCCCGTGCAAAGGATAACGCGATCGGCGCCATTGCTCATGCGCTCGATGAGGAGCCCCTGGTCCATGCGGTAGCGCGGATTGGCGGAATCGACCTCGATATGTCGAAGCGATGGCTCGATGTTCCCGTGGTGCGCGCCTTCGGTCACTAGCGCGATGGAACCGATCTGCGTAAGCCCGGCCGGAATGGAAAGCTCCTCCAGGCTGGTGCCGAGGAATGCCTCGTCTTCCAGCGCCTGCAGCGTGGAAGGGACGTCGACGTGAGTGAGAGTCTTGCAGTCCTTGAACGCTCCCCTGCATATCCTGGTCAGGCCCTCGGGGAAGGAGATGCTAACAAGGGAAGGATGCTTTGCGCAGGCGCCTTCGTCGACGACGACCGTGCCCGGCCTCACCCGATACGACTCGATGGTGGGCTCGAGAATCCTTACAAGATGCAGTCCGTCTTCGGCGTTTCTGTAAAGAACGCCCTGGTCGTCGAGCAAGAGAGGCTGGCCATGTTCGAACGCCTCGTCGAAAGGCTCGCCGATGGAAAGGGTCGCGTCGCTTCCGGAATACGAAAGCTGGGTGCCCGCCGCAACGGGATGCCCAAGTTCGGAAACCGTGGCAGGAATCCTGAGCTCCGATACGGGCGTGTCGGAGAAGGCGTTGCTCGCTATGCTCTGCAAGCCCTCGTTCAGGCGCACGCTGCTTAGGTTCGCGCACGCGAAGAAGGCGCGCTCGCCTATGGCGCGAAGCGCCGGCGGCGCCACGAACTCCGATATCCCCGTCTTCGAGAACGCGTAGTCCCCTATAACTTCCAGCGTGTCAGGCAGCTCGACCTGCTGCAGTTCGGCGAAGTTGCTAAAGCCCTTCCTGGCAACCGCGATGCATCCGAGCGCAACCTGGTAAGTGGTCCCCGGCACGGCAAGCGCGACCATGACGCTTCCGTCCTTGGAGTAAAGCGCTCGCCCGTCCGATGAGACGAGCTCGTTGAGTGGGTTTACCTCTATCTTGTCCAGCTGGCTTTTCCCAAAGGCACCCGGCGCAATCTCGGAAATCGAGGCCCCAAGCTCGAGGAACTTAAGCTCAGGAGAGTCGAAGACCGCCGCCGTCAACTTCTCCAGGCGTCCAGGAAGAACCAGGCTTTCCACCTTGCGGCACTGGCGCAGCCATCCTGAATCGTATTTCGCCAGGTTTGCGGAAAAGCGTATGCTGCGCAGATTGTCGCAGCCCCTGAAGGCGCAGTGGCCGATTGAGACTATGGAGTCGGGCATGTCCACCGACTCGGCCATGGCCATAACGGCGCAAGCCTCGTCTCCCAACGAAACCACAGACTTTCCCTCGATTTCGCATGGAATGAAAAGGTCGGAAGCTGCGCATTCGCAGCCTTCGACCCTGATTTCGACGTCATCGAGGACGACGTAGCGCCACACGTTGCCGAAGTCGTCCGTAAACGTGCGTGCCTCCGACGCTCGCGCGGCCTCGACCGCCGCTGCTCGCTCTGCGGCCTCGCGGCGTTCCTTTTCGCGCTTCTGCACTGCCAGCACCTGTTGCGTGCTGGAAGCGCTGTCGCCCATTATCGTTGGGGAGAACCCGCCGAAGCAGACATCGAGCTTGCCAAGGTCGGACGATGGGTCGATTTGCCTGCGCACAGAGCGCGGCAAACCGGCGGCAAGGGCCTCCTTGTCGGTGCCTTCCAGCATCACGTTCTTCCTTACGTTTTCGAAATACTGCGATTCCTGCAAGTAGGACGACGTCTTGAAACCGCCAGAGTCAACCATAGGGAATGCCTCCCGCCGAAACGTGCGCGAACGCGGCAGTGCCAGCAATCGGCAAAAGCCGAGCTGGGCAAAAGCCCGCTCGACAGCGTTGTGCTATTCCAGGCCGAACCTTTTCTTGTTCTCCTCGGTGGCTTCCCAAGAGGCGCCAGCAGGATTGAACTTGCGGCGCGCAGACAGTTCGTCGGAGAACATGATGCAGTAACGCATGCCTTTCAGCGTGACGTACAGGCACGCGATCTCATGCTTGCTGCCATGGTTGAACACCTCGTAGGTGAGCATCTCGCGGTCGATCATCGGTTGATAGACCTCGTTGCCTACCACTTTTTCAAGAAGAAGGTTGGTGGACTGACGACCAAGTTCCTCCTGCTTGAGGCACAGGTTGTAAAGGATGTCTTCTTGCTCGTCGGTAAGGCGCCCAAGGTCCTCGATCTCTGCCTTGATTTCTGCTTCAGTTGCCATTGGTAAAACCTTTCCATGCGGCTTTTCTTCTTAACCGAATATATTACCAGCGAAACTGTTTCATAGCGAGAGAATGCGACAGCCCACAAATACTCGCCAATAAAAAAGAGCCACCCGAAGGTGGCTCTTTCAAGTTCAGAAAGATAAGCCTGAACTACACGCCAGCGTAACCCTTGGAAGGATCGGAACCGCCGACACCCTCGATGCTGTCGCCAGCCTCGTTGCCGGTACGCTTCGTGGAGGTGTAGCCGCCCCAAGCGCGGGCGATGAACTTGTCCTTCACAAAGAAGATCTGAGCCTTCATGAGGTCAGCCTGAGTGACGCCCTCTTCCGCCATGGCCTCGTCCTTGCTCTTGCCACCGGCAATGAGCTTGTTGAGCACCTCAGCAGCTTCAGGGGCATCCATTGCCAAGAATTCATCTCTTGTCATTTCATGCTCCTTTTGGTCCCAAAATTTGGCTTCGCGATCGCGGATGCAACCGCGAAGCCATTATACCTGAAATTTACAGCTGGAAGAGCACCATCGGGCGCTGGAATTCCTTCATCTTGGCGATCATCTCGTCAAGGGTGCCATAGTAAAGAGTGTTGGACTCTTCGACCTGCACCGCGAGAGGCTGCTGGCCAGCCTTGTCGCCTTCAGGACCATAGTGCTTCGAGAAAATCTCGGTCGGGCAAGGAATGTAGAACCACTCCCAGTTCTCGCCACAAGAGGTGTCGCCACCCTTGAAGAA
>CAQLOA010000029.1:6521-12831 GCA_948829205.1 uncultured Eggerthellaceae bacterium | reverse complement strand
GATGACGCGCGTAGCCACGCCGCCCACCGTCTCGATGGAAAACGACATGGGCACGACATCGAGGAGCAGCAGCTCGCCGCCGCGGGGCATCAGCGCTCCCCCGCCGCTGCGGGCGCCAGCCAGCGTGGCCGCCTGGATGGCCGCGCCCTGGGCCACGCATTCGTCGGGGTTGATGCTGCTTTCGGGATGCTTGCCCGTGAGCGCCTCGACGTGCTTCTGCACGGCGGGGATGCGCGTGGAGCCGCCCACGAGGAGCACGCGCCCCAGCTCGCTGGCGGCTATGCCGGCGTCGTTCAGGGCCTGCTGCACCGGCCCAGTGGTGGCCTCCACCAAATCGCGTGTCAGGTTCTCGAACTGCGCACGGGTGACGGTCTCCTCCAGATGCAGGGGACCTTGGGCGTTCTGCGAGAGGAACGGCAGGTTCACCACCGTCGACTCCATGGACGAGAGCTCCTTCTTGGCCTGCTCGGCGGCCTCGCGGACGCGCAGGTATGCCACCTGGTCGCGCGTCACGTCCACGCCCGTGGCCCGCTGGAACGACTCGGCCAGATGGCGCGCCAGGCGCTCGTCGAAGTCGTCGCCGCCCAAACGGTTGTTGCCTGCGGTCGCCAGCACCTCTATGACGTCGTCGCCTATCTCGATGACGGACACGTCGAACGTGCCGCCTCCAAGGTCGTAGACCATCACCATCTGCGGGTCGCCGTGATCGAGCCCGAACGCCAGCGCCGCAGCGGTGGGCTCGTTGATGATGCGCAGCACGTTCAGCCCTGCGATGGTGCCCGCGTCCTTCGTGGCGTTGCGCTGCATGTCGTTGAAGTAGGCCGGAACGGTGATCACCGCGTCGGTCACGTCTCCGTCGAGGTACTTCTCGGCGTCGGTGCGGAGCTTGCGCAGGACCATCGCCGATATCTCCTGCGGCGAGAATTCCTTGCCGTCTACGCCGATCCTCCAGTCGGTGCCCATGCGGCGCTTCACCGAGCTCACCGTGCGGCCCGGGTTCGTGGCCATCTGGCGCAGTGCAATGCTGCCAACCAGGCGCTCGCCGTCGCGGGTGAACGCCACCACCGACGGGGTGGTGCGCTCGCCTTCGGAGTTGGGGATGACGTCGGGGCTTCCGCCCTCGACGACGGCAACGCAGCTGTTGGTGGTTCCGAGGTCGATGCCGATGGCAGCCATGTTTGGCCTTCCTTCCTTCTTGCGCAGACGTGGCCTACATGCCGTAGACGCACCAGCGCGTCATGTTCGCCATGGTGGGCCCGCAGCACATGCAGGCGCAGCACAGCGTCATTGGGTCTATGCCGATGGTGGAGAAACCCCGCCCCTGCGCCTGCTGGTCGTACGACCGGGCAGCATGCGCGAACTGCGTCTGCGCGCGCAGGTAGTCGGGGTTGTTGGGGTCGAGCTCGCGGGCCTTGCGTATGTTGTCGTTGGCTGCGACGACGTTGCCTGCGCCGTTGTTGGCCAGCGCGAACAGGTAATGCCAGCGCGCATTGCGCCCGGCGGATGGGATGTTCTGCAATATGCCGATGGCGCCGGCCCACTTAGACGAGTTGATGCAGAAGATGGCCTGGCGCACCTCGGCGGAATCGGCGGCGTTGGCCTCGGGGTGTATGGGGCCTTGAGCCTGCCCCCATCCGGTGAAGAAGTCCTCGAAGTTCACGGTGGTCCACTGGTAGGGGTCCTGCCCGTCGCCGTAGCCCGAATACGGATTGCCTTGGGCGGAGCCGCCCGCACCTGGTCGGCCGGCCTGGCCTGCACCCGCCGGTCCGCCTGCGTTGGGATTGCTGTAGCCGTTGTAGCCCGGAGAGTACGGAGCGCCGTAGCCGCGCCTACGTGCGTCCGACGCCGCGTACTTCTCGGGGTTCGTTATGCGGTCGTAGGCCTCGTTGACCTTGTTCATGCGCTCCTCGGCGGCAGGGTCGTCGGGGTTGAGGTCGGGGTGGTTCTCGCGAGCCTTCCTGCGATAGGCCTTCTTGACCTCGTCCATCGTCGCCGTTCTGGGAACGCCTAGTATGTCGTAGGGGTTCTCATCCATTCGCAGTATTCTACACGTTAATACGAATGTGGGAGCACATTGCGCACATTGTGGAGATGCGCAGGAGGGGCGGCCCTGGCTGCGTTCGCACGCGCGGCCGGGGACGCCCCGTGCGCGTCAGCCGCCTTACGCGCCCACGGGCATGTCGGCCTCTATGTCCTCGTCCTGCCTGGAAGGCCGCTCGATGCCCTCGGGGTCTCCCAGCTCGCGGCGCTTCGCCTCGGCAAGCTCGCGCTCGGCTATCTGCTCGTCGGTGAAGCCCTTCCAGTCGGGCTCGATGCCTTTGGCCTTGTCCTTGGCGGCGGAGACGAGGCCAGGGACTATGTAGGCGATCCAGCAGGCGATAGCCCCCCACAGGTTGACGCCCAGGAAGTTCGCATACTTGCCTTCGCCGATGTTCAAGAACGCCAGCGACGAGGGGTCGACGACGTCCCAGATGCCCAGTATCATGCCGATCCAGAAGGACAGCATGAAGCCCGTGGTGGTGGGCTTGACCACGCCATGCAGCAGGAAGATGGGGCCCAGGCCCATGATCATGGTGCCGGATATGGTGGTGGCCGTGATGATGCTCGCACCCATGATCATCGGCAGGTTGCCCACTATGCCGAAGACGATCATGACCCCGATGCCGATCATGCGCACGTTCTCGGGGGCAACCCCCACGATCCCGGGAAGGTCGCGCGAGCACAGCTTGCCAAGCGACGTGAACGTGGAATCCAGCGTCGACCCGGCCGTCGATATCATTATGACCGCCACCACGAAGAAGGCGACTATCCCGAGCGACCGCGCCACGACGACGGGCGCGTCGGAGCCGCTTCGGGCCATGCCGTCGAGGAACATGTCGACGCCGACGAGCGAGAACAACACGATGGCGACGAATCCCAGAAGGCCGGCGACCACGAACGCCTTCAGCATCTTCTTCTCCTCGCAAAGGAACCCACGGTCGGTGAGCACCGCGTCATGGAACCCGTACGACAGGCACTGCAGGCCTGCGCCGATGATGAAGTCGACGCCTCCCTCAAGCGACCAGACGCCGCTGGTGGCATAGGCGTCCACGCCGTGCTGGGGGACGATGACGAACAGCACGCCGACCAGCAGCACGCCGAACAGCACGGCCTGGGCCACGTCGGTGACCAGCGAGCCGCGCATGCCGCCCTTGCAGCAGTAGGCGATGGTGATGAACGTCATCAGGAGCGCCGCGATGATGAACGGGGCGCTCCCCGAGTCGCCGTAGTATGCTCCGATGACCGACGTGTTCGACCAAACTTCGTTGAACAGGCGCACCAGGATCGCCGCCGAGAAGCAGAAGGCGGCCGTAACGCCGTAGTGGTCGGTGAGGAAGCTGACCATTCCCGTGGCACCGAACCGGCGGCGCAGCCTGTAGATGGCCCAGCCCGTAAGCGGGATGCACAGCCAGTAGACCGCGTAGCCTATGCCGCCCACGATGCCGAAGTCGGCGCCCATGTTCGCGGCGTTCGTGACGGACTTCGCAAAGATCCAGGCGATGAACACCGAGGCCATGATCATCCAGGGGTTGGCGTCCTTGCCTTGGCGGTTCTCCCCGCGGAAGAAGCCTCCCACCGTGACCGTCTTCGGCGATATGAGGAACATCGCCACGCCATAGACGACCAGGAAGCCCCAGAACAGTATTCCCGTCCAGTCAGTCATTTCGATTCCTTTCGCGTTGCACACGGCGGCTCGCAGCCGCAGGCCTTCGCGCGGAACGGCCATCGCATGCGGGCACCCAATCGACTGCCTTTATATTAAGGATGTCGATTTTGATATAGGACTATGTCTATTACCAGATTAGGTCGAATAGTGTTTATCGGTCGGTGAACGGAACCAAGGGCGGCCTATTCCTGGACCAATGTGCCGCCGCAGCTCGACCCGAAGCCGGCCGTGCACGCGTAGCAATGGTTGGCGAATACGACCGGACGGCGCAGCGGACGCGCAGGATCGTCGGCATAGTCGAACACGGTGAGCCTGCCGCCTTCGCTGCCAAGCAGCGCACGGTCCACCTGCGGCCGTGCGATGTCGCCGTCGGGGAGCAGCGCCGGCGAGGCTCCCAGCCCTATCGCTTGGTTGAAGTCGCAGTCGTAGACGGTTCCGTCCCATCCCACGCTCATCTGGTGGCGGCACATCAAGTCCTGGCACGTTCCGGGGTTGAACGCGTCCATCAGCATGTCCATGTAGCCCTCGAACGTGCCGTCGTCCAGGAGTTTCGCGCCATAGCGCCCGATGGGATTGTTCGCCACGGCGAACAGGTTGTCGAAGCCGATGCCCAAGTTGCCCAGGCGGCGTCGGTACATCTCCTCCACGTCTTCCTGCAGCGGCGGAAGCACCGGCTCCTGCGGGTTGAAGACGACGTCGAGCACGTGGCGGCCATCGCTTCCGTAGCCGCGGCCGTTCAGAACGCGCAACATGTCCATGGTGGCGTCGAAGGTGTTGCGTCCGCGCTGCGCGTCCGATTCCGCCTCGAACACGTTCGGGAGCGACGCGACCACCTCCACGCCCAGCTCGTCGTAAAGGTCGACCAGGTGCTCGAAGCCGGGTTCCTGCAGGATCACCAGGTTCGACCGCACCATTACGTGGGGCACGACGGACGAGGCCTCGCGCAGGAACCATTCGAAGTCAGGATGCATCTCGGGGGCGCCCCCCGTTATGTCTATGGTGCGCATGTGCCGGTCGGCCGCAACCTTGAGGATGGCCTCCAGCACCTCGCGGCTCATCGCCTCGGTCCGGGCCGGGCTAGATTCCACATGGCAGTGGGCGCAGGCCAGGTTGCATTTCGCCGTGATGTTCGCCTGGATCGTCGTCAACTGCTCCTCGGTCACCCGGCATCCGTCGTCGTCCAGCATGTCGTCGAAGTACAGAAGGCCTTCCAGCGCCGCATGCACGTCGGCGTTCGTGGCGCGGGGGACGCCCCCTACGCGCCGGGTCTCGGCCTCACGGCGCCCCCGCAGCTCGGCGCAGGCCGTCTCGCCCATCCGGAAGCCGCCCAGAAGCGAGTCGCTTATCTCGTCATCGGGGCCGTGCACGATGCGGTCCCGATACGAAATGGCCGCAGGCGACGCCGGCCCCCACAGCCCATCGAACCACTCCAGATAGGCGCCATGGTCGTAGCGCACGGGCACGGCTTGGACGAACAGGCCGTCAAGCTCGCATTCGAAGAGCGAGTCCTCGCGGGGCCGCTCCGCGATGCGGATGCACAGCCCGAAGTCCTCGCCGGCGAAGTTGGGGAGGCCGGCTGCGCCGTTGTTAACAACCACTCCCCTGGCCAGGCGGATGGCCGCCGGTGCGCAGGTGTGCGTCGTGGCGAACACGTCGAGGTCGTTTTCGGCCATGAACGTGTCAACCTCGTCCTGGCGCAGTATGTCCTGCAGCGACTCGCGCGAGTTGTCCCAGCCTCCCAGCAGCTTCTCGTCGCCGTGCGCGACCGCCACCCTTCTGCCCGCCACGTCCGCAACCAGCGTGGACGGACGGCCTTCGAGCAAGGCCTTGAGCTGCGGGTTGGACTCCAACGCGAACGAGAGCATCTTGTGTATGCGGTTCGACCTGGCCACCGAGTCGTCGGAAGTGCAGTCGGGGTACGCGCAGCCGCAGCCCACGCCCACGTCCTGCTGGCGGCGCAGCTCGGCTTCGACGTTGCCGACCAAGGGGATGTGCTTGGCCATGCGGCGCTCGATGTCGGCGAAGTTTTCGGCCGTCTTGTCGAACCAGTGGACGTCGCCGTTGAGCACGACCTTCACGTCGGCGTCGCCTTCCGATTCCACCAGAGCGTCCACGGCGTCGGCGGCGAACGGGTTGCCGTACAGGCCGCCGACGACGTAGAGCACGTCGCATTCGACCTCGGGTTCGCCGGCGAAGGCGTCGGGCGCTATGCGGTAGTCGGCAGGACACGCACGGCCGGCGTCCTTGAACAGCCGGCGCTTCTGTCCTATTGGGGCGCAAGACGACATTGGTCACTTCCTTTGCAAGAACACATGAAAGCCCCGCAGCGAGCGGGGCGGATTTGCATCTCACTATTTAAGCAACCGCGATTGCTTTATGCAAGACTTAATCGACTATTTGACCAAGTCGCATATCGCTGAGTCGCAAAAGAAAACGAAGCACGCAGGCCGCATGCCTCTCTCATCCGATTCGACGTCCCATTGCGGCAATTCGACGGGGCTTTTAGCGAAGAGAAGATATAGCGGCGTTGGCTGCGGCTACCTGTGGACGCATGAGCCTTAAGTCGAATCTTCGCCTTATACGCCCCGTCGAATCCCCGCAACG
>CAQLOA010000029.1:2200-6511 GCA_948829205.1 uncultured Eggerthellaceae bacterium | reverse complement strand
GTGCGGTATTCAGCGTTAAACTTCTGCCAGATGCCCGAGTACAGCACGCTTCGCATGAGGTTCGCATCCTGCACCAAGGGCAGCCGCTCGAAAACGTCGCAGACGCGGCCGGCCAAAGTCGCAAGCGTCTCGCGCATAGCCGAGGGGTCGGGGACCGGGTCAAGCCGCACGAAGGGGTTGTACGATCCGGTCCTGGCGTCCTGCGCGAAGTCGACGGCGGCGTCCATCAGGTACACGAAACGCCCCAGCCAGAACCCGAACTCGCGAAGCTTCTCCGACCAGACGTCAGGGAAATGCCCGGGCACGCATTCGAACAGGAACCCCAGCATGTCGCCGAAGGCGATCGATGCCGCGTCGGGCGCAGCGTCCGGGTCGCGCTCGATTGCGCCTATGGCGCGCATGGCCTCCTCGACCACGAAGCACTGCTCGGGCAAAACCGTCGCGGCTTTCTCGTACGCACCCTGCAAGGCCTTCCGTGCGACCTTGGCCCGACGGGACGCGTCATCAGCTATGTCGTCCAAGCACTTGTGGTAGGCCAGCGCGACGGAAAGGCCCGCACAGTAGCGGCTGAACTCGCTGATGGCGTAGGGGACCTTCTTGCGGGGATGCGTGATGCAGTGGGTTTCCCCCACCTGCTCGACGGGCTCGTAAAGCGAGTCGTACAGCATGACCAGAAACGCCAGGTCATAGCTCAGCGCCGCGCGGCTGACCTGCCCGTATTCCTCCTTGAGGGCAAGGCACAGCCCGCAGTAGAGCGACTGGTAGCGCCTTCGCTCGTCCTCGCCTACCTGCTGCAGGCTTGCGACCGCGACACCGAACACGGCAAGCCCCTACGACTTCACCTTCTGCTGGTGGTTGCACTTCGGGCACGTGACCTTCAAGGTTCCACGGCCCTTGGGGACAGACAGCGACTGGCCGCACTTCTCGCAGGCGAAGGTCAGCTTCTGGCCGGCGGACGGCGCCCTGCCGGACGCGCCGACGTTGCCCGAATCCGCGTTGCCGCCAGGACGCCCAGACGCCCCCTGGCCGCCCGACGAACCGTTGCGTCCGCGCGAAAACCTTCCCAGGAACTGTTCGAACTTCTCGTTCTCCTGACGGCGCGCGGCGACGTTGCTGGAGAACATGCGGTAGACGCAGTAGAACAGCAGGGCGTAGCTGAGCATGGACAGGACGACGTTCGGAAGGAACATGTTGACAAGAAGAACGGCCACGGACGCGCCCAGCGTCCATCTGGCCAGCTTGTCCGCACCGTTGCGGCCGGCCATGAAGTTCTGCATCTTTTCGTTCAGGTTGGCGAAGAAGTTGCCCATGCGCGCTCCTCTTTTTTAGGGCAACATTATAGGAGACAACAAGGCCCGGCACAGGAATTCCTGAAACCGGGCCTTGTCGCATGTTTTAGACCATGTGTACTATAGGACAGTATCTAATATATTGTCAAACATAAAAAAGGCCCCCGAAGGAGCCTTGGAAAGATCGCTTGCGCAAATCTTATGCACCAGGAGCCTTGGGGGCAGCCGGAGCGCCAGGAGCAGCAGGGGCACCAGGAGCAGCCGGAGCGCCAGGAGCGCCTGCGCCGCCCTGAGCAGCAGCGATGGCCTCGGCGTTGGGGGTGCCGTCCGGGTTCATGTACTTGGTCCAGTCGGCCTTGCAGAAGGGGCACTTCTTCATGACGAGACCGCCCATGGGCTGAACTTCCTTGCCGCACTCGGGGCAGGTCATGTTGCCGGCGCCACCGGCATCTGCGGGTCTAAAACACATAATGCACTCTCCTATCGATTGCTAGTGATTCGATGTGGGTAAAAGAATAATGCATCTTTACCATTCTGTCTTTGTTTCCGCCAGACTTTTTCGGTGAAATGGCTTTTCCGCGAATTATTGCAGTTTCGAACTATTGGCAAGCTGCCTATAATGCCTTTCGCGCGACGGCGGGGACGTCCCCTGTCCCAACGTGCCCGGCCCTCCCGCCACGCTCTTTTGGTTTACCATGTTTCCAGCGATTCCGCGAGTCCGCAACCCCGAGGAGATGCAAATGATCCGCCTCTACGACACCAAACAGCACAAGAAGGTCGACTTCGTCCCCCTGCGCGAAGGCGAGGTGAGCATGTACGTGTGCGGGCCCACCGTGTACAACCGCATACATATAGGCAACGCGCGCACGTTCATATCGTTCGACGCCATCCGCCGCTATCTCGAATGGCGCGGCTTCGACGTGAGGTTCGTGCAGAACGTGACCGACGTCGACGACAAGATCATCGCACGCGCGGCCGAGGAGGGCCGCACGGCCGCCGAGGTGGCCGCAGAATACACCGAGGCGTTCATCGGCGACATGCACCGTGCAGGAGTGGCCGACCCGACCATCCGTCCGAAGGCCACCGAGGAAATGGATGCGATGCTTGCGCTGGTGGAGACCCTGATCGAAAAGAGGCACGCCTACGTCGAGGACGGCGACGTCTACTTCTCGGTGCGAAGCGACCCGCACTACGGCTCGCTGTCAGGACGCAACATCGACGAGATGGAGCAGGGCCATCGCGAGCTTCGCGCGGAGGCGCAGGGCAACGCCGGCGTGGCCGACCGCAAGCACGACCCTCTCGACTTCGCATTATGGAAGGCGGCCAAGCCTGGCGAGCCTTCGTGGGAATCGCCCTGGGGCCCAGGGCGCCCGGGATGGCACATCGAGTGCTCGGCCATGTCCGAGAAGTACCTGGGGCTGCCGTTCGACATCCACGGCGGCGGCGCCGATTTGGTGTTCCCCCATCACGAGAACGAGTGCGCACAGTCCGAATGCGCCTGCGGGGGCACGTTCGCCCGCTACTGGATGCATTCGGGGATGCTGCAGGTCAACTCCGAGAAGATGTCGAAGTCGCTGGGCAACTTCCTGCTGCTGCACGAGGTGCTGGACGAGGTGCGCCCGGCGGCGCTGCGCATGCTGATGCTGCAGACGCACTACCGCTCTCCGCTCGACTTCTCGATGGAGCGCCTGAACGAGGCCGACGCGGCCCTGGCACGCATCGAGAACGCCGTGAAGAACGTGGACTGGCTGTGCTCCAACGCAAACGCCGAGGCTCCCGACGCCCTGGACGCAGCGGCGCTGAGGGCGAAGGTCGACGAGACCGCGGCCGCCTTCGCCGACGCCATGGACGACGACTTCAACGCCCCGGCCGCGCTGGGCGCCCTGTTCACTTTGGTGGGCGACCTTAACACCATGGTGTCAGGCAAGTCGCTTTCCGTGAACGATGCCGAGGCGGCCGTGGTGGCGCGCGACAAGATAGTCGAGCTTCTGGACGTGCTGGGCATCAAGCTGGTGGACGAACAGGGCGACGGCGTTGCGAGCGAGTACCCCGCCGAAGTGGTCGATCTGGCCGCCGAGCTTGCAGGCTATGGCGGAAGCGACGCCATGGAGGCCGTGGAGGCGCTGCTTGAGGCACGCGCCCTGGCGCGCTCAAACAAGGACTGGGGCCTTGCCGACGGAGTGCGTGACGGCCTGGTCGGCCTAGGCTTCGTGATAGAGGACACCCCCCAAGGCGCCCGCGTTACCTACGAAGGATAGGCGCAACGACGACAGACGCTGGCGACAGCGGCCGCCCCGACCACTGTCGCCCTCTTACGCGTCGTTTCCCTTCAGCGTGACATTGCCGCTGGTCATGTCGACGCCCACCTTGGCCGCGCCGTCGCCGCGCACGTACGCGTCGTCGATGCGGTGCACGTCGGGCAAGTCGCAGTTGAACGAGCCGGACGTCTTCCGCACCTCGGCGGCGAAGGAGGCATCGGACGGCACGGCGAGAACCATGTTTCCGCTCGTCATCTCAAGCGTCGTCTCGCGCGGCATGGCCTCGACGCAGTCGAGCGAGAACTCGCCGCTCGTGGTTTCGACGTGCAGCTTGTTTTGCACCTTCGCGACCAGCGAGACGATTCCGCTGGCCATCTCCACGTGGACGTCGCCGAACGCGCCGTCCGTGCCGTGCGCCTTCCCCGACGCCAGCGAAAGGTTCAGCGTGTCGCACTGCAGGCCGTCCAGGCCGTAGTCGCCGGACAGGCCGTCGATGGTGACGGAGCGCAGGAAGCCGCCCGCTCCCTTGGGGATGCCGATGGTAAGCGTCTTGTCGGGCCAGTTGAGCGGCGTGCATCCGACGAAGCCGCCGCTTGACGCGCAGTACGCGATCTTCAGCACCCCGTTCGACACCTCCCAGCGCATCTTGTACCTGTCGTCGGCGGAGCCCGAATAGCTCTCTTCCAAAAGGATCCGATTCTCGATGGAGTCGCCTCCGTCGTAGGCGACGTCGTATTCCTCGAACACCACGCGGCCCGCGGCCC
>CAQLOA010000029.1:0-2190 GCA_948829205.1 uncultured Eggerthellaceae bacterium | reverse complement strand
GTTCGATGTCGTTCACCTGCCCCGCGTCCACCGATCCGTTGCCGACGTTCTCGTAGTCGGCCAGCACGCCGATGGAGGTTCCCGGGATCCCGACGCACCCGCGCAGCAGCGGGGTGCATCCATAGCTGCAGCTGAGAATGCCTGTGCACAGCACGACGCCAAGAAGCGCCACCACCGCAATCTTGATCCAGCTCGCCTTGGTCAACACGGCCGCCCCCCTACTCGTCCAGGTAGCCGTGGCGTGCCCGCCAGAGCGGGTCGTTGACCACCACGTTGACTATCCAGTAGTAGAAGGGGATCGTGAGGAAGACGATCCAGCACGGGTGCCACAGGCCGAAGGCGAAGCCCAGGATCAGGTAAAGAAGAGCACAGAGCACGGGATAAGGGAACATAAGGGCGGGCGGCTTGCGCGCCTTGTCGTCAGACTGCGCCGGACCGGGCGTGGCGAAGTGCTGCATCGACGGGTCGGGCACACCCTGATGGCCGCCGAACGGGTGCCCGGGAGGCGGCGCTTGGGTCGATGCGAAATCCGAAGCTGAAGGCGCCGAAGTCGGAGGCATCCAATCCACCCGCTGCGACGGGTCAGGCGGCGGCATCTGGGACACGTCGTCTGTCGGCTGGCTCGGCTGGGAGTCAGCACTATCGGCTGCAACGTCGACTTCCACATCCTCGAGCACTTCCGTTTCGTCGTAGGCGACCTCCTCGACGGCTTCCTCAGCGTCTTCCTCGCCGACCTCCTCCGCCACGGCCTCGGCCTCGCTGGAAGCCTCCTCGTCCGTTTCCGGCGAAACGGCGCTCGTGCCCTTCACTATGTCGTCTATCGTGAGCCCGTATATCTCGGCCAGGGCCACCAGGTTCCCGATGTCGGGAGACGACTCAGCTCTTTCCCATTTGGAGACCGCCTGACGCGACAACCCAATCCTTTGGGCTAGCTCCTCTTGGCTCATCCCGTTGTCTTTCCTCAGCTCGATGAGGCGGTCGGCGAACTCGTAGGTCATGAAACTTCCTCTTCCGCTCGTTTGCATGCTTGCGCCTTTCGAGTATGGGGTAGCGTCATTCGCTTGGAAAGCAACTTCGCTAGTCATTTTCCCAGAACATGCCGAAACGCGCCCGCAACCTCCAGTTGCAAACCCCCTCCTACCTGCGAGTTTCAGAAGATGCCAGACGTGACGCGCGGAGGTGCAGCCCGTTATACGTGTGCTATACTTATTTGAATATATGTATAGCAGGAGGATTCATGGCTGCAACAATCCAGATGAACACCCGAATCAGCAAGGCGCTCAAACAGAGCGGCGACGCGGTGCTCGAACGAAACGGCTACACGCCATCGTCGGCCGTCCGGGCGTTATGGCTCTATCTCTCCGAACATGGAACCCTTCCCTCGTTCATGCCCAAAGCGAAGAACGCGGCGTCGAATGACGAGCGCGCCGCGGAAATCGAATCGAATGCAGGAATGGCCGTACGCATGCTCGAAGACCTCATAGGAAAGGAAAACGTTCGCAGGCAAGACGACGAACTCTCCTACGACGAGCTGAAAGAACTTGCCTGGGAGGACAGGGGCGCCTTCGATGACTAGGAAGAAAGCAAGCCTTTTGGTGGACACCAACGTCTGGCTCGACTACTTCCTGGGAAGGAAAGGGGCCCAAAGTGCCGCAAAGTTCCTGGAGAAATCGCTTGAAAACGACGACGTCATCGTCACCACCACTTCCATAGCGAAGGACGTCTTCTACCTTGTAGGCGCATCGCTTAAGCGAAGGACCGTCGCAGACGGAGAAGTCAATTCCGAACGTAATGCCAAGGCTATCAACGAAATAGCATGGCAATGCCTGTCTACGATTCAAGGCATGTCCATCGTATTGAACCAGGGGTTCGAGCAACACCTGGAAGCGATGGTGCTTCGCGACACGAACAGCGACTATGAGGACGACCTTCTTGTGGCCACGGCCCAATCGGCAGATATCGATTTCATAGTCACGAGCGACGACCGGCTCTTGAAAAACTGCTCCGTTCCGACGATCACTACCGAAGATTACTGCGCAAGCCACTGAAATCACCAGATGCGTAGAGGCGCATGCCTGCTCGAATCCTTATGAGACGTTGCGCGGCCTCGACGGGGCGTGAAAGGCGAAGATTCCTCGTATGGCCCATGCGTTCGCAGGTGGCCGCAGCTTTTCGCCTTTAGTCCTCTCT
>CAQLOA010000028.1 GCA_948829205.1 uncultured Eggerthellaceae bacterium | reverse complement strand
GATCAGGTCACACTCAGTCGCTGGGAGTCGGGCCAGAACAAGCCTTCGGACAAGAACGTTTCGCGTCTCTATGACTTCATGTTCAAAAAGGGGCTGCGAATCAACAAGATCAAGGCCCAGCTGCATAAAGAACAGCTCGACCCGCAGGGGGGAGTCCTTCTTTTCCATGGCGCGAAAACCAGCGTCGAAGGAAAGCTGTCACTTGCGCAATCTAGGCCTGACAACGATTTCGGACACGGCTTCTACTGCGGTGAGACCTTGGAGCAGTCGGCGATGTTCGTATCGGGCTATCCCAGATCTTCGATCTACATCTTCGAATTCGACACGAAGGGGCTCAAGTCGCTGACATACCATGTCGACCGTGATTGGATGCTAACCATAGCGTGGTTCCGGGGAAAGCTTAGGGAATACTCGGACAGCCCGCTTGTCAAGCAGTTGATTCGCAAGCTTGACGGAGCAGACTACATTGTCGCGCCAATCGCCGACAACCGCATGTTCGAGATCCTGAACAATTTCATAGACGGCGAAATCACGGACGTCCAGTGCCAGCATTGTCTATCCGCCACAAACCTAGGCAACCAATACGTAATGCTCACCGAAAAGGCGCTCCGGCAAACGCATGCCCGCGAGCGCTGCTTCCTAAGCGAGGCGGAGAAAGCGCACTACGAAAACGAACGCAAGGACGAGGCTGCTGTAGGGGCAGACAAAGTGAAGGCCGCCCGTCGGCAGTTCCGCGGGCAAGGGCAATACATTGATGAGGTGCTTTCATGAAACGCATGTCTCGAGAAGAAAGGGAGCAATGCGCGCGACAGGCCGAAATCTTCGAAGCCTCGGTGACTGCAAGCAGCGGCAGTTCGGCCGTGTTCGTCAGGCGCTTCATGCGCTCCGAGCTCGCCAAGCGCATGGATTCGGGAGCCTACGTTGCAGAAGCAACCCAACCCGAGGCGGCCGTGCATGAGGTGGATGCGAAATACGAGAGCGAAGGTTATGGAAGCGAGAAGTACTCCCGAAACGAGATGCATTGGATGGGATACTTCTATCGCTGCTTCTGCTGCGTGACAGGCAAATCAAGCAAAGAGGCGTTTCGATGCATCGGCGCGCGCGAACTGAGAGGGCTCTACTATCCCTATCATTCCCTAGAAGCAGAGCATGCCGTCGAAAGGGTTCTGGAAGCCAAGGGGACGGGTGTTTCCTCGCAAATAGAGCAGGGTGTTCGAGCGCTCAAGACACTACGCGGAATTGCGTGACACCGTTACTCGACTTTACGCCTCTTCGCGCATGTGGGGGAACAGCAGCACGTCGCGGATGGACTCGCTGTCGGTGAGCAGCATGACCATGCGGTCGACGCCGATGCCAAACGCATCGACCAATCGCAACTTGAATTCACGGTCTAGACCGAAGGCGTTGAGGACTTCGATTTCGCAAACGAACCCATCTCGGAAAGCACGATCGCGCCAAGAATGAGCACCACACCGAAAAGCACCAGAGGCGTCACCGCTTCTCCGAACATAAGGAATCCGGCAAGGACGGCGAATGGGAGCTCGGAAGAGGTCAGGATCGCAACGAGGCCTCCGGGAAGCTTGGAGGACGAAGCTGCGAGACAGATGCAAGGAACCACGGATGATATGAGCCCCATCACTATGCCGCCCGGAATTATCGCAACCACGTCGCACTCGCCAAGATAGAACCCAGGGCACAACACAGAAGCCAAAACGACGCCTCCGACCATCATGAAGAAGGATCGCGTCACCGGGTGATGCTCCACCGCCACCTTGCCGTTTAGGAAGATGAACAAGCTGTAGCTTATGGCGCAGCAGGCGGCCACAAGAAGACCGACCGGATTCATGAGAAGGCCGCCGTTGTCGATTACCTCGCCTGCCATCCCGCTGGCGAACAGGGTCCCGAATATGATGAGCACCGAGGAAAGAACGACCCACTTCGTCGGCCGTTTGCGATCCACGATGGCCGCAATGACCACGACGATCCACACGTACTGAAACTGTATCGCCACGGCCGTGCCTACGATAAGCATGCTTATTGCCGTGTAGTAGCAGTAGCCAGACAGGATCAACAGGCATCCAACCCCCATAAGCTGCAGGGCTTCCTTTGCTTTCATGCGTGGCCTAAACCTCACCAGCACAAGAACGCCCAGCATGATGACCGCAGACCAGGTTTGGGCCACCACTATCTGGCTGACCGTGAACCCTTGGCTTGCAACGACTCTGCTAACCGCCCCGGCAATTCCATACGACGCTCCAGCAACGAAAGCGAGAAGCATCGCGACGATGCGGCCAGACCCAGATTGCGCTTTCTCGTTTTTCGACACGCTCAATGACGCTTCCATCCTCTTTCTTCTCCTCGGTCTTATACACGATGATGCCCGCATCGAAGCGGGCATCATCCATCTAGGGAGTGCATGCAGGGCGCTATGCGCCGGGCTCCACGGGAACCTCTGCGTTCACGTCACCTTCCGGCACGGGAGCCTTCGAGGGATCGAAGCCGCTGATTGCGGCCGCCATCTTCATCGCTATGGGAAGCATGATAAGCTCGACGACGTAGCCGCTCACGAGCAAGAACGGAATGACCATCAGCCACGCGGCTACGGTTCCGTCCCAGCCCACCTGCTGGATGTTGTTGATCCAGGTGCATATGAAGCTGATGGAACCCACCATCACTATGGCAAGAACCAGCACGCTGATGAAGTGGCGTCCTACACGGTTCTTCACATGCATGGCATCGACAAGCTTCTGCCCCCATGCAAGGGCCGGAACGTGATCGCCGACGAACTCGCCAACGCAGAAGCTCGTGACGAACGAGACGAAGAACCCTATAGGCGTCAGTATCGGGAGCGCCTCGTTGCCGGGAACGTTTTGAACCGTCCACAGAACGTATATGGACAGGATGGCGCACATGACAATGTTCATGACGCCGTTGACGATGCGACCGTAGCCGCCAGGACCTTTGAATGGATTCATGGAGAACGCTCCTTCTTTAAAATGTCTCCAGGGTCTTTGACCCCGGGATTATGCTGTCGGCATGTTCGTTACCAGGCGATGTCATGCCGGCAGCCCCATCGGATATCGAAAAACAAGCAGGCTCTGCAACTGGCCGCCGGCTACACGGTCGGCTCGAACTGGCCGATGTCGCCTGAAATCGGATTGCGGCGGTTGGGCTTGACGAGATCGGCATAAGTGGCGGGCTTGCGGTCCTTCAGCAGGTCCGAACCCGCCATGGAAGCCAGACGCGCCTTGAAGATCTCGCCATGCACGTCAACGTCGGCAATGGCCATGCCTTCCTCGAACCCGGTGGTGGCGCAGATTTGCATCGGGTTCGGCCCGATGATGCGGCTGTGGCCCATCTCATACTGCCCACTCACGCAGGAGTCGATGAAGAAGCACATGTTCTCGAGGGCCCGGGCGAAGCTGAACACGTTGCCCGCCTTGAAATCGTTGTCGTCCTCGCTGGGCTCGATGGAAGGCCACGCTGTCGGGCACAGAAGGATTTCCGCGCCTTTGAGGGCAAGGCTGCGCGCGACTTCGGGATACGCCTTGTCGAAGCAGATCATGAGGCCGACCTTGCCGAAACGGGTCTCGAACACCGGGTAGTCGCCATCGCCCGGATACATCATGATCCGCTCGGTCAGAGGAAGATGCACCTTGCGGTACTTTCCCACGAATCCCTCGGGGCCGACCAGGACCAGCGAGTTATAGATGATGTCGAAATCGTCGGGATCCTGCTCGGTCATGCCCCAGGCGATGTAGATGTCCTTCTCCTTCGCCAGGTTGATGAAGTACTGCGTGGAAGGGCCGTCGGGCACGACCTCGGCAACTTCGTGCTGATAGAAGGCGTCGTTGGGGTTGAAGATGAACATCGGGTTCTCCGGAAGGCCCCCCAACGCCAGCTCGGGGAACAGGATGAAATCCGCTCCCTGGGCCGCCGCCTCGTTCACGAAGCGGGTCATCTTCGCCTTGTTCGCCTCCTTGTCGCGAACGAGGTCCATCGCGACGCTTGCTAGAACGGCCATACATGGCCTCCTCTCTCTCTTGAGTGCATTTCTTTTTTGAGTGCACTCAAATTAGGTAATGAAAGAATATTCTTTGTGTGCGGATTTCGTCAAGATAATTTTTGATGTTTTTTCAGATTTTGAGCACACTCACTTCAAACCTTGCGCCTAGCTTGCCTTTCCTCGCGATTCGATTGAAAAGGAAACATATTCGGCGATAATTGGATCGTTGAATTGATTCGATCGGAGTCGACGATGGTCAAGATGAGCGCCGGCGAGAAGAAGAAGAAGCTGATCCTGGACACCTGCAAGAAGCTCTTCTACCGCAACGGCTACGAAAACACCACCTATGAAGACATCTGCAAGGCTGCAGACATCCCTCCCGGAACGATCACCTACCACTTCGGCAGCAAGCGCGAGCTGGCTGCAATCATAGACACCGAATACGAGCGCGAGAACAAGACGTACATCGAGAAGATGTGCGGCGACCGCTATTCCAAGACCGAACTGATGGTGATCGAGAACTACCACATGTGGAAGCGAATCTACGAGGACGAGAACATACGTCGCTTCCTCCTTGACCTCTCGGCCGACAAGCTTCCGAACGCCTCCTCCATCGAAGCCATCCGCTATTTCTATCGATGCGTGATGGAAGACCAGGGGATCGACATCGACGATAAGGAACTCGCCCTGATCGTCTCGACCCAGGTTGGAATGTCGGACGGGATCCTGAACGCCATGGAGCATTCGGAGTTCGACTACACGTACGAAGAGTCAGCCGAGTTCGGGATCAGGTTCTTCATGCGCCAGCTGGGGATGGACGACGGGACCATCAAGAAGTACATCGAGCGTGGCAAGGAGATTTTCGATACGCTGCCTATCGACAACCGTTATTACGTGGATTTCGCCTACGACGACAAGTACGTTCCGAAGCTTGACGCATAGCCTGAAGAATTGTCCGCTTCACGCACTTTCGTGCATGCAGAAACGAAACAAATGGCGCGCACCCTGTCACATTTCAGAACCTACGGTCGCATGCACCCCAACGGCACCACGTATACACCGTCTTCCCGCCGATAGGCGTAAGGCGTTGCCGTCACGACTGCGAGGAAGCTGGGCGCCTTCATCTTTTCAGTGTCAATGTCGGCGACGAGCTTTATGAGGTTTCCCGCCGCTTCCTCGATCCTCTCCTGGTTCGCAAGCTTCACCTCGACAGCGGCCCAGTTTCCGTTGCGCAAGTGTATTACCGCATCGACCTCGCGCCCCTTCTTATCACGATAGTGATAGACCTGACCCTTAAGGCTTTCGGCATAAATGCGAAGATCACGCACGCAAAGGGACTCGAAAAGAAGACCGAAGGTCTCAAGATCGTTAAGAAGGTCCTCGGGGCCGAGACCTAGGGCGGCCGTCGCGATGGAAGGGTCGACGAAGTGCTTCGTATCCGACGACCTCACAGCGGTTTTCGAACGCAGGTTGGGGTTCCATGCAGGAAGGTTCTCTATGACGAACAGCTTCTCCATGGCCGCGATATAGAGAGCTATGGTTTCATCGCTTAAGGCGGATTCATCATTCGCCGCCATGTCCTTTCGGATTTCGGCAATCGAGGTCTCAGTGGACACGGCCCGTGCATAGGACCGCATGAAGCGCTTGATGCGCTCCGGGTTCTTCGCGCGCTTGAAAACACGGTTTATGTCGTCGTTGACAAGACCGTTGTAGAAAACATAGGGCTGTTCAAGCGCCACATCATGGTCAAGCCCAACCGCTCGAGGCCATCCTCCTCTACAGACAAGGTAGGCATAGTCTTTTAATGTCAGGCCGCATTGGGACGGCTCGATATCCCTTTCCTCGAACAGCGCAGAAAGCGATATGGCCCCCGTCCCATCCTGCGATTCGAAGAGGGACATCGTGCGCATGGTAAGGGGATTGATGCGTCCTATTCCGCTATGTTCGTAAAGGCTGGAGCCTACACCCTCGGGCTCATCCAGAGGCGTGGCTGAGCCCGTGAGTATGAACTGGCCGTTCTCCCCACGCTTGTCGACTTCGTAGCGAACCTGATCCCAGAGCGAAGGAACCACTTGCCACTCATCAATGAGACGAGGGGCAGGTCCGTCAAGCAAAAGAGGCGGAGCATTCTTTGCCAACTCGATGTTTTGAGCGCTCGTTTCGCGATCCTGCATGAAAACGACGCTTGCCGCCTTCTGCTCGGCCGTAGTCGATTTACCGCACCATTTCGGTCCGCGGATGAGAACGGCACCCGATGCACGAAGGCCGAAGTCGAGAATTGAATCCATAACGCGTGGGTAATACTTTTGCATAAAACCCTCCCTTTACCAGGGAGTTTAGAATAACTTCGGTCATTTGGCAACAATAACATCGGTCATTTGGACGACATAACTTCGGTCATTTGGCCGGAATAACATCGACTGTTTGGGCAAGCTGCACTTTTCCAATCGCAATATGCGGCTTTACAACGATCTGGGAAAACGACTCGAATCCTCACGCACCCCAACGAACGCACTAAAAGCGGTGGCCGATCGGAGCAATGTGGAAGAATCCAAGGAAAGCCAATTACGGCTTGACAAGCCAATGCTCACCATTGAAGAGCGGATTGCCCACCTGAAGGAGAAAGGGGTCACATTCGATGGTTGCACGGAGTCCGATGCCGCCGCATACCTGGCAGACAAGTGCCAGTTTTTCAAAGTGACCCGCGCATTCGCAGTGCATTCTCAACGAGTTGAGCACCGACGAACCTCCCGAGCGCATAGCCCCCGCGATTATGCAGGCCATAGCCATGTGCGGAATCGGGAAGCGCTTGCGCTCCAAGAAGATGCGCAACCCCCGAATGGCGCAAATCGCCACGCTTCTCTACCAGTACAGCCGCATCGTTCCCCGCGGAGGCACATTCCGCGACAGGAAGGTCGCCTTGACGGAGTTCTTCGGATTCTTCGATGACTCGACGGACATGCTGCCCGAACCGAATCCCGCAGCCTCCTCGATCGAGTTCCTGCGCCGGTTGACAGCAGGATTCGGCCTGCTAGGCTGAATGCACATCATAAAACCCAACGGTTTTACGGGGCGGCACTGCGAAAGCGGTTCTGCCCCGGTTTTTTTTCAAGCGCCGCACCGACACGATGCCCTGAGGTTATATGACGGAATGAGCGTCTTATAGCCCCAACCATGGGCTTAATACACAAAAAAGCCTCTTCCTTGGAAACGGAAGAGGCTCACGAGAAAGAGTGGAAATAAGGTTACAGCTCAGGCGGGGTCTCTGCCGGAGCGTTCGCAGGATTGAAACCACTTACGCTAATGGCCATCTTCGTGATGACGCCCGACACGACAAGCACCTCAACGATTGAAACAACCACGCATGGCAGCCACAGGAGGCTGAAGAAGCCCCATACCGCACCGAAACCGCCTTCAGCAAAATTGTTGACGAAGCCGGCCAGGAACAGAATGATGGTCCCCATAACACCACCTATGATCACCGCGTTTATGACATAGCGAACCGTCCCGCTCTTTACCTTCAGAGCATCTGAGAGCTTCTGTGCCCACATCGCCGACGGAATAAGGTCGCCACCGGCGTATCCACAACAATAGGTCAAAACGAATGTTGCCGCATAGCTGCCAGGCGAGAGTATCGCAATGCCGGTGAACGCCTCGAATACAAGCGGAATCGCAAATCCAAGAACGATGCACGCAGTCAGCACGTTAACGGCGAGATTGAATCTACCGAAACCTGCAGGACCTTTGAACATTTCTCATCCCTCCTTAGGCGTTCTTCGAGAACGCGATGTCACCAAGGTTCACGTCTTCATTGGTCGCATCGGCCTCGAGCGACTTATCCGCATATCCAGCAGCCGCTATTTTGACCATATACGGAGCAGCCTCCACCTGCTTGAAGATGAAGTCGCCGAATACGTCCGTCTTGGCGGATGCCACGACGCTCCCCGACGCGTCGAGAAGAGACACATCGGCGCCGATGACTACCTCGTCTGCATCGAAGTCAACGACAGTTGCCCCCACGAAACGCTTGGGATAGTTGAGGTAATAGACGTTCGACTTGGAATCGATCTTCGTGGCGCTCGCAAGCTCGTTTGCGTCCTTATCGGTATCGACCATGCGCAACGCCTCTGTTGGGCAAGCGTCCACGCAACGCGGAACATCCCAGCCATTATCAAGCAGATGCGCGCATCCCGTGCAGCCCTGCGGAACGCCAAGTTCCTCGTTCCAGAACACGCCCTCGAACATATTGGCGATATCGATGCGGCCCTTCGCCTTCTCGGGGTCGATGACGATCAAGCCGTCGTCACGGTTCATGAGCACCTCGGGGGCAAATTCGCGAATCGCCTCGGTCTGGGCTCCGATATGAGGGATATAGCTTATGCGGGTGAGTGGAACCGTGCCGCGAACCTTCTCTTCAACCTTGCACCAGAACTGGCCGCTGTCAGGCTGGGTCTTCGCATAGGGCGACCAGTCGTTTCCGCAATGCTCGTCCTTGCAGACAATCTGGCAGTTGTGGCAGCCGTTACATCTGTCTACATCGATCAGGAATGCTTTCATCCTCGTCCTCCTATCAATTAAGCGATACGCGCGCTTGCGACAAGACCGCAATCGGGGTCATACGCACGACCGAATTCCTCGGGGTATTTCTCTGCCAATTCGCCGACATCTACCTTGCGAATGCCCGCCAGGAAGCTGTTCGTGACCTCGCCAGCGCAGTTCTTCGACGTGGTGGCAGCAGGTGCGATCATGTTGTTTGCACCACCACGGTCAAGCCCGCCGGTTCCGGGGACGATGGTGTCAACGCGCGCGCCGTGATCCTGGTAAAGTGCGCCGGGCATGATTCTCTCGGTCACGATGATGCCGCCCAGAACGCGTCCGCGCTCGTTGAAGAGCTCTGCAACGTCGCCGTTCTTGAGGCCGTGTTTGGCAGCATCCTTGGGGTTGATCCAAATAGGCTCGTACTTGTACCCGTCTGGGCCTTCGACCTTGCAGGTACCTATCTCACGCAGCCAGATGCAATCGTCATGCTGGGCATGAACGCGCCAGCGGGGATGATTCGACATAAGAAGGTACGGGTATTTCTCGGCGCGATCGGAGGTGATGCGCTCATGATGAAGCGGGGACTCCTCTACCCATCGCGGGATTACGCCGCGCTCTTCGTCGTCCGGGAAGAACTGCTCAATAAGGGTGGAAGCGATCTCGATCTTACCTGTAGGGGTCGATAAGGGACGCTTGTCGGGATCGTTGTAGAACCCTATGAGACCAGCCGGCTCGTCCTGCCATCCCTCTACTGTCGGGGACATCCATATCTTCTTCTCCTTGAACTGATCCCACGACATCTTGTCCAAGGGGATGCCCGACATCTCATACCCGCGCTTGAGCAATTCCTCAGTGGACAGTCCTTCGGTGACCTTGTTGTATAGACCGGCGTAAATTCCCCCGAAACGCTCAAGGCTCTTCGCAACTCCGCTTACGATGTCGAAGTCCGACCTCGCGTCGCAATACGGCTCGATGGCCGGCTCTTCCAAGTACATCATGTTGAACTGACCAGACTCTATGTCGTTGTTGAGGTCGTATTCCTCAACTTTCGTCGTAACAGGAAGAATCAGGTCCGCAAAGCTGGTATCGTTTTCCATCCATTGATGCTGAACCACGTAGCATTCGACGGATTCCTTCCGAATGACGTCCTGGAATCGGAAGCCACCGTTCCAGCAGGTTTGCCAACAAGGGCCTGTGGACCAAATCATGTGGATGCCGTGCTCATCATGATTGGGGTAATCGAACTGCTTGAACTGGTCGGATACACCGAACGTGCACATCGTATGCCCGTACCAGTCAAAGCTCTCCCCTGCAATCGCATTGGGAATGAGCGTCTGTGGAACGAAGTTCTTCCCAAGCATCTCCTCGTCTAAAAGAGCACCCTTGAAGCATCCGAACGTGGACGGAATGACCTCCGACCGAGGATACGGATTGACCGTGGGGTCGTAGAACAGCGCCTTTTCCAGGAATTTGAACTGGTTGCGACCAGGCTTGCCGACTGCCTGCATTGCAAGCAATGTGATCTCGAGGCGGGCCGGCTCGTGCGAGAATACCGAACGGATGTAGCCACCGCCGTTGCCATGGCCAATGGACACGTTGTTGTTCGCCCAGTAGCGGGCAAGCGCTTTGATGGTGTACGAAGGCACGCCGCACTTCTCTTCCGCCCACTTGGGGGTCTTGGGTATGCCGTCCTCCTTTCCAAGCACGTAATCTTCAAACCGATCGAACCCTACCGTGTGGGTTTCGATGTATTCCTTGTCATACAAGTCTTCCGTTATCCACGTATAGGCGATGGCGAGCTGCATCGCGGCGTCCGTGTTGGGGAGGACAGGAATCCACTTGTCGGCATGGATCGCAGCCGAGTAGTTCAGATCCGGGCGGACGAATATCTGCTTGATTCCGATTTCCGTAAACCAGTAGGCCGTGCGGCTTGAAAGCTGTCCACCCCAACCCCATGGAGTGGTTTCCAAGTCGCAACCCCAGTGGAAGACGGCATCGCTGTTTTCAGCCACATCTTTCAGAACGTTCGTTAGCTGAATCTGCTCTCCAACGGGATCATTGCCCCAGATCAGCTTGCCGCCCCAGTACCATCCTTCCCAGCTGTCGGCGTTCCTGGCTTGCACGACGCATCCCGTTCCCAGGGTGTTGAACATAGCGGTTTGGCATCCATGCGTTCCCGTTGCGTTCTTGGTTTCGGCGTGGCCACCTCCTTGGGACAAGATCCCCGTAGGGCCATAGGTGTCCTGAACTCGCTTTATCTCGTCAGCGACGAGGTCGATCGCCTCATCCCAGCTGATGCGCTCGTACTTGGACTTTCCACGATTCTGCGGATTGCGCTCGCCCTTCGGGTCCCAATCGACGCGTTTTAGAGGGTAGGGAACCCTGTTCTTGGAGTAGATTCGGTTCTTGTATGTAAGCGACAGTGGCGGGAGCAAAGACTTCATGCCCGGCTCGAACTTCGAACCACGGGCCTCGATCGTCCAATAGTTCAGTTCGTCTTTCGTGTAGTACTCGTCATAATGCACGGGGCGTATGCGAACGACCTTACCATCTTTGACGTCCACGTTGGCGATGTTGGCCCCATCGCCCACACCACAAAACCCCATGGATTTGAAGACGGTCTTGTCCTTGATAAAACCCATTCCGGTCTCCTTTTCTCTGGTGAGAATCATTCGGTTCGATCCATGCCTTGACAAGGCCCATAGGGCCGTCATGCCTCAAAGGCACGCGAAAGCATGGGGTTCGAACATGAGACCGCGCGGTTTCATCGTTCTCGAGTGGTTCGATTATACGAAGGGTATTGTTGCCCGATCAGTGCATATCGTGTTTCCGTATTGGAAACAAGCTAATGCCTCATGGCTTCGAAGCTGTTCGAGATGCATTCCACTAGGTCCATGATGTCATCTCGCTCGCTTCTCTTTTTCAGATAAGGCATAAAGCCGGATGATGGTCGAAATCCGCCAACGGGATGAAGGTCAACCCGTTGTTTATCAACTCTCCGATATGCCTTGGGGCAAACAAGGCTTCCGCGCCCATCGACATGATGGGATGCAACGACCCGATATCGAATATATCGGCAATGACCGTGGCGGAGCTTCCGTGCGCCTTTATGTAGTTCGACAGCACGCGTTCGTGGTCTGGAAGATGGTCCGGGTTTGGCCCATGAACGTAGAGACCGTCGAGGTCGCTTGCGACCACGTTACCCTTTTGCGCCAAGGGATGATTGCTTGGCACGACGATTCCGTACTCGTCGGACAGCATGCTCACGCACGCATAGTCCTTGTCGAGAAGCTCCGGGAAGGCCATCGTGATGCCTAGGTCCAGGTCATCCCGAGCAATGCCTTGACGGATGGCATGCACTTCCATGGCGCGCAATACAATATGACAATCATGCTTCTTCTTGAACTCTTCACACGCGTGGGATACTTGCTTCCCCGCCGATTCAAAAAGATAACCGACCCGTATTGCACGAGTACAATTCGAAGCAACAGCACGAGCATGGCTGACTGCATCATCGTATGACTTCAAAAGCACACGGGCACTATGCGCGAAATCGTTGCCGGCTTCGGTCAACGCAACTGCCTGGTTGTTGCGCGACAACAGCGTGACGTCCAACTCCGCCTCAATCGCCTGAATATGCTTCGACAGAGCGGAGCGCGAGATGAACATCTTGTCTGCTGCCGCCGAAAAGCTCAGCTCGTCAGCAAGCACGACGAATTCCCTCATCAGCTCGATGTTCATCGACGATCCTCGGCCGCTACTATGCCTCTTCGCGCATGTGGGGGAACAGCAGCACGTCGCGGATGGACTCGCTGTCGGTGAGCAGCATGACCATGCGGTCGATGCCGATGCCCACGCCGCCCGCCGGCGGCATGCCGTACTCCAGCGCGCGGATGTAGTCGGCGTCGTAGCCCATGGCCTCGTCATCGCCCATGTCCTTGGCGGCCACCTGCGCCATGAAGCGCTCGGCCTGGTCTATGGGGTCGTTAAGCTCGGTGAAGGCGTTGGCGTACTCGTGCCCGCAGATGAACAGCTCGAATCGCTCGGTGAGTTCGGGGTTGTCGGCCTTCTTCTTGGCCAGGGGGCTGACCTCGAGCGGGTGGTCCACCACGAACGTGGGCTGCACCAGCTTCTCTTCCGCCACGGCCTCGAACACCTCGGCTATCAGCTTGCCCTTCCCCCAGGCGTCGTCGGCATGGCCGCCGTGCTTCTCGAGGATTGCCACAAGCTCGTCGCGGGTGCGCCCGAAGTCGACGGGTTCGCCCGCGCCCTCGGTTGCCAATTCGATCATGGAAGCCACGCGCCAGTCGCCCGAC
>CAQLOA010000027.1:903-13256 GCA_948829205.1 uncultured Eggerthellaceae bacterium | reverse complement strand
GCGGTTTCTGGTGCCGTATGTGAGGGTTCGACTCCTTCCACCCCAGCCATTTTCAACCGCTTCGGCGTTCGGGAAGGCATTTCGTGTATACTAGCTAACGCACTTAGCGTGGCTCCGTCGTCTAGCGGTTTAGGACGCCGCCCTCTCAAGGCGGAGGTCGCCGGTTCGAATCCGGTCGGAGCTACCAAGACCTTTCAGGCCGCCTTCGGGCGGCCTTTTTCATGGAAGAGGCGCAATGACTGCCGACATGCCATTCGATTTTCCCTACGAAGAGGTTCCAGGCGAGCCTTCGGGGGACGCGCTGCGCAGGCACTGGGGCATCGCGCACGGCCTTCAGGCGGTAGACGGCCTGCAGACGTCCGCGCACCTCAACGACCTGTCGCAGGAGAACATCGACGGCGTGAGGACCCTGGAGGAAACGGGCGGGATGCTGCGCGCCTACTATGCGGCCATGGCGGACGCCCCGGCGGGAGATGCCGGTTCCGCCCGCGACGAAAGCGAGCAGGAGGCGGACTTCGTTGCGTTCCGCATCGCGGAGATGCTGGCCAGGGGCGCCTTCCTCTTTTCGCCCGACATGCTGAGGCGCATCCACGAGCATATCTTCCAAGACCTCGACCCCGCCAAGTACCGTCCTGGCGCTTACAAGGACTGCGCCCTCCAGAAGCAGGAGCTTGTGCTGAACGGCGACAGCGTGGTATACGCGGACCCGTCGCTGGTGGATGCGACCCTCAAGGTCGCCTTCGAGGACGAGCTTGCGTCTTCGCGGGGCACGGGGCGCTCCGACGGCTTCGTGGAGGGGGTATCCAGGTTCGTGGCCCGCTTGTGGCAGGTGCACCCCTTCGTGGAGGGGAACACGCGCACGGTCGCAGTGTTCGCCGTGCTTTATCTGAACGACCTGGGGTACGACGTGACCAACGAGCCGTTCGAGAGCCACGCGAGGTACTTCAGGGACGCGTTGGTGCGCGCGAGCTACCGCAATGCGAAGGCCGGCGTCTTCCCCGACCTGTCGTTCTTGGCGAAGTTCCTGGCCCAGGCGCTTGGAGGTCCCGAGGCGTCTCTGCGTTCCAGGGACCTGATGGTCGCGCCGTTGTTCGACGACCCCTCGCTCTTGCGCAACGTCCCCGTCGAGAAGGCTCTTGCGGGCAGCGCAGAAGCCTTGAAGCGCGAAAACTCTTACCATGGATGACTATTCGGCGCTCGGGGCCTTGTGGTTCGAAAGCCGCGGACGGGGTGATTCTTCGCCGTGCGGGGCTTTGGATAGCACAAACGCCAGCGGTAGGAGCACTACACCCCGTGCTGGCGTTCATTGCTTAACATTGTAACGAGGCTTCGCAAATGTGCGTTTTTTTGTCGACGAATATCAACGATTTGAGACCTAGGCCCCCGATTGGGGCTTTTGCAAAAGTAAAGCGCCGAACTTGAGTGAATTGCTCACCGCTTCGACGCTTTGCTGTTAAATATACTAGCATCGTCACTTGATCCTTACAACCTCGCCATTGCGATTCACATACAACAGTCGCCTGATAGACGTTAGGATGCGACACCACTTCTCTACCTCGTTCTGTATTTGCTTATCCGAAAGATGCTTCATCCTACGCGAGTCGAAAACAATGTCACGAGACTGGTGAACCGCCTCGCGAAGACGTTTTTCGGCGACCCTCAATTGGCTGGACGTTGGCGACTTTACTTCCCAAAGTACTCCATCGGCTACGAAATCAGCAGATTTGACCTTGTCTCCCTTTTTGCGGGGGACAAATTCGACGTCGTAGCCAATGTCGACGATAGAGCGTGCTGTGGCTATCTCATGTGGCTGAATGTTGAGATAGGACGGGGCGATTATTTTACCTTGGCGCTTGGTTATGCGGTCAATTATAGGTGCTTGCATTAATGCTTTGTAGTAAATGTTTAACTTGAAGTCGCAATTACGAGGAACACGCGCAAGCAATATCGGAAGTTGGGTCATATGTCGCGTTTTGATGAGCTGAACAGGATACGGACTCAGCAACATTAGGGAATCGGATAGCGTGCGAACCATGCTGGGCTATGCAGACCAGGGGCCTTCGCGGATGCATTTCGACCGGCGGCCCGTTAAGGAAGTCGTCGTCCGCGGAGGGTTTTAGGCGCATCGGGCCACTTGGCCGGCCATCCGCTCTGGTGCGGTGGCGGCACGAAATACGTTCTTTCGACCCTGGCGTGGGCGAAGTCCGACGCGTTTTCAGGTCGTGATTCGGTCAGGTTGTGGAAGCTTCGGCCAGAAGTTGCCTGTTCAAGGACGTGTAAAAGACTTTTGACAAGGGGTATTTCGCGAACAGGGGACGCAGTTCCGCACCGTTGATTCATAATCTCGATTCGTTTCGTCCGCTAGGGAAAGGACCCATGATGATTCCATACGGGATAATAATCGCAATAGGCGTCGCGATCTGCCTTCTGGCCGCGGCGGTGGCGTATCTGGAGGCGAAGTACGCCAAGAAGGTGAGGCGTCTCGAGGAACGCCTGGAGGCAGTGGAGGGACGATAGGGAAAGATGGAGATTTCCGACCAGATCAGAAGGCTCCGCACCGAGCGGAGCATGTCGCAGGACGACCTCGCCAAGGCGATATTCGTCTCGCGGCAGACGGTCTGCAACTGGGAGACCGACAAGACCTATCCCGACGTGCAGAGCATACTGCTCCTGAGCCAGGTGTTCGGGGTGTCCACCGACGAGCTGATAAAGGGGGACGTCGCCGCAATCCAGCGTTCGGTGGCGGCCGACGCGGCGTCGATGAAGTGGCTCTCCACGGGCATGGTCGTTCTAGTGGCTGGCGGCGTCGTCTGTTTCGTCGCGCTGGCCACGCTCTGGAGGGCTCCATCGGGGGCGGGAAACCTGACTATGGGGGACTTGGTGGGAGCGGCCCTGTTCGCCGTCTTCTGGGGGCTGGGGATGCTGGCCGCAGTCCAGGTCGAGCGCATCAAGAGCAAGCACGACCTTGTGACCTATCGCGAGATAATGGCCTTCTACGACGGAACCCTGGACGAAGGGGGCAGGGAAGGCCACGGCTTTGCTAGGTCGCACCCGGCTGCGATGGCCCTGCTCAAGTTCCTGGCCGGAGCCGCCGTTGGAGCGTTTGTAGGCGTCGTGGCCTACATGGTCATCTGGTAGTTGGCCTGGGCGTCCTAAAGCAGTCCGTGCTTCTCGTACAGCGACAGGATGCGCTGGTACATCAGCTTGTTGGACAGGTACTGCTTGAAGGTGACCGACTTCTCCCGGCCCTGCGCCTTCAGCTTGTCCATCTCCGACTGCTCGAACTGCATCTGGCTTTTGACGTCTTCCAGCATCTGCTCGAAGGCCTGCAGGCGCTCCGTTGTATCCATCGTGCTTCCTCCCTCAGTTGGCGGACGTGACAGTGGTGGGGTCTCCCTACGCTTCAGAACAGGCTTGTCTGGCGGTCGTCGGGCGGTTTAGGCAGCGGCTCGGCCTTCACGTCCAGCACGACGCCTCCCCGGTCGGACAGGGCTGCGAAGTCGCCGTCCAGCCATTGGCGCGCCTCGTCCTGCCGCAGCACGACGGGCATGCGGTCGTGGATGGGCGCAACCGACGCGTTGGGCTCGGTGGTGACCACGCTGAACGCCTCCTGGACGCGCACGCCAGCCAGAAGCGTGGGCCCTTCCGGCAGCGAGAACTCGTACTGGCGCTTCACAGGCCTGCCTGTGCGGGGGCTTAGGGTGGTCTCCGTGGCACTGGGCTCGAAGAAGCCCCAGGTGGGGACGATGCAGCGGCCGTGCCGGATGGCGTCGCTCCAGATGCCGTCCTTTTGTCCTAGCGCCGTCTCGATGCGGGTGTTGAACAGCGTCTTTCCTTCGTCCCATGGCGCTGGAATGCCCCAGCGCAAATCGACCGGGGCGAGGTTTTCGTCTTCGGCCGATATGACCGGGATGACCGACCCGGGTCGCGCAATGCGCCTGCCTGCGGGCCACTCGGGCCGTGGTTCGAACGGCGTGTGCATCACGATGCGCTGGATGACGTCCAGCACCTCGTCCCATTCGAGATACACGAACCTTCCGCACATCGCTTCCGCCTGACCCGTCCAGCGCCTAGCAATGCCCCGTTGCCTTGCGGGCGAACTCGAGCAGCGACGTGCAGGCCATGTCGGGGCTGCACGCCTCCAGCTCGCCGGCGGGGAACATGCCCCACAGCGCCGCAACGGTGAGGCATCCTGCCGAGTTGCCGGCCTGGATGTCGAAGGGGCTGTCGCCGATGTAGGCGCATTCCTCGGGCGGAATCCCCAAAAGTTCGCAGCCGCGTAGCACAGGGCCTGGCTCGGGCTTGTGCTCGGGCCAGTCGTCCGATGCCACCAGAACGTCGAAGTACTGCGCAATCCCGCTCATGCGCAGGCCGCGGTCGGCCATGAAGTGCCGCTTGGACGTGACCACGCCCATCCGGAAGCCGGCGTCGGCGAGCATCCCCAACGCCTCCTTCGTGTCCGGGAAGGGCCTTATGTTCTCGTCGTGTATGCCGTCGTTGTGCTTTCGGTACAGGTCGACGAGTTCCTGGGCTCGGTCTTCGTCGCCGTTCGCGAAGTGGAGCATCTGGTCCAGCAGCGGCGTGCCGACCCGCGCCATGAGCTCGTCGTCGCCGTAGTTGCCTCCCGCGATGCCGTTCACGGTGTGGCGCATCGACGTGAGAATGATGCCGTAGGTGTCCAGCAGCGTGCCGTCTGCATCGAAGAGCAGGCCTTTGATGTCTTTCATGCGTCGTGTTCCTAGCAAGCGATGTCGGATGGGCTGCCGCCCATTTTAGACGATGCCGTCATGCCCGGCTGTCAAGACGGCGAGCGCGAGGGGTACAATGGGGGCGTGGGCCGAGTGCCCAATGCGTAGGGCACGTATTGCGAAGGGGAAGCCGTTGATCGGCACGATAGCGAACACGCTCACCATAGTCATAGGCTCCGCCGTCGGAAGCCTGGCGAAGCGCGGCCTGGGCGAGAAGTACCAGGAAGTGCTGTTCATGGCCATGGGGCTTGCGGCGTTCGGCATCGGCGTGAACGCTATAGTGACCGGCATGGCCGACAGCGTCTATCCCGTGCTGTTCATAGCCAGCCTCGCCATCGGGGGCGTCGTCGGCACGTGGCTGGACATAGCGGGCCGCTTCGACCGGTTCGTGTCGAAGCGCTCGAAGGACGGCGGCAACCTTTCGCAGGGCCTCTCCACGGCCATAATGCTGTTCTGCTTCGGGACCCTTTCCATACTGGGCCCCATGAACAGCGCGCTGCACGGCGACGAGACCTACCTCTTCACGAACGCGATGCTCGACCTGGTCACGTCCATGGTGCTTGCGTCGTCGTTCGGTTTCGGAATCGCGCTTGCGGCCATCGTGCTGTTCTGCTGGCAGGGAAGCATATACCTTCTGGCGGCGCAGCTCGCGCCGTTTCTGACCTCCGAGCTCATGGCCGAAATCACGGTGGTGGGAGGCTTCCTGATATTGGCGTCGGGGCTGGGGATATTGAAGGTTAGGGAGATTCCGGTCATGAACCTGCTGCCGTCGCTGCTGGTCCCTCCGGTTTGGTTCGGGCTGGTCGCGCTGACGTCCGGCCTGTTCTAGCCGCGCTCCTCGGCCGTCTTGGCGGCAGCGCGCCCCAGCCTATTCCTCGATTTCCATGCGGACGAACTTCTTGGGCTTGGCGTTGCAGATGGGGCATCTGTAGTCCTTCGGAAGGCCCTCGGGATAGCCGCGTTCGATGTATCCGCAGACCGAACACTTCCACACAATCCGGGTCTTCCTAGAAGGCGGGGTTGTTTGGGAGCCTTGGGTGGAAATCGCCATGGCGCGCCCCGGCTATTCCTTGATCATGACGAACATGTCCTTCGTTGCCCCGCAGACGGGGCATACCCAGTCGTCAGGAATGGCTTCGAAGGCAGTGCCGGGGTCGATTCCGCCGTCGGGGTCGCCGATTGCAGGGTCGTAGATCCATCCGCAGACTTCGCATTCGTACTTGGCCATCTCGTCCTCCGATCCGTTGGTGGCGTTCATGTTGACGAGACCATGATGGAGCCGCGGGCCCTTCGGCGTCCTCGCGAATCGCGCGTTGCTTTCAACTTGTTAGAATGACGTCATCTTGACGTGAGCGCATCGCGTGCGGGGCTTTCCCCGCAACTGGCCGCCTGCAACGGCCCGGCCCGCCGCCGTGCCAAGCCGATTCGGAAGGATTTGGGAGGAAGCATGCTTGTTCTGGAAGAGCCCTACGTGTCGCCCTTGCTCGTGGAATGGGCGGCGAAGTCGCAGCATCCGGTGCTCGCCAACGCCTTCGCGGAAGGGCTCGCGCGCGACGGTGCCGCGCTGAACCTGGTGGGCGGCGACGAGGCGGCTGCCCGCATCGATTCAGGCGAGCGCGTGTACTCCAATTCCGAGAACGCGCTCGACTGGGTGCTTTCGCACACGCACGACCGGGCGCTTGCGGACGCGATTGCATTCTCGAAGGACAAGGCGCGCATGCGCAGGGACCTGGCTCCGCTGTCGCCCGACCTGTTCTACATGGAATGCACCCGCGACGAGCTGGCGCAGGTCGACCCGGCGTCGCTGCCCCTTCCGGTGGTGCTGAAGCCTGCGGTAGGGTTCTGCTCGATGGGGGTCTATGCGATCGAGTCCGCCGACGACTGGCGGCGCGCCCTGGCCGACATCGACGAGGGTGAGCGCACGTGGGCCGAGCGGTACCCCGGAAGCGTGGTGGACACGGGGCGCTTCGTGGTGGAGGGATATGTCGAGGGCGCGGAGTACGCCGTAGACATGTACTACGACGGCGAGGGGCGTGCGCACTGCCTGAACGTGATGCGCCACGACTTCGCGTCTCCCGACGACATCAGCGACCGGATGTACAACACGAGCCATGGGATAATCGCCGAGATGCAGCCGGCCTTAACGGCGTGGCTCGACCGGGTGAACGAGGTGCTCGGCGCACGCGACTTCCCAGCCCACGTGGAGGTGCGGGTGGGCGCCGACGGGCGCATCGTGCCCATCGAGTTCAACCCGTTGCGGTTCGCGGGCCTCGGCGGCACCGACCTTGCCTACTGGGCCTGGGGCGTGCGCACCTACGAGGCCTTCCTGGAAGGCAACGACGTCGACGTGTTGGCGTTGAGCGAGCCGCATGCCGGCAAGGTGTACACCATGTCGCTTCTGAACCCCCATGCGCGCGCCGACCTGTCCAGGCCGTTCATGTACGACGAGTTCGCGTCCAGGTTCTCGAAGGTGCTCGACTTCCACCGGTTCGATGCGAACGCGGTGGGGTCGTACGGATTCCTGTTCCTGGAAACCGACGAGGACGCCCCCGACGAACTGGACTTCCTGATGCATTCCGACCTGCTGGAGTTCCAGGGGTGACAGGGCCGTGTACCGCGACCCCGCCGTCACCTGCTAGGGCAGCTCTTCCGTCAGGAGGAAGGCCATCATGAGCTGGATGCGCGTCTTGTGGTCGTCCAGGTCGAGCTTTCCCAGGCTCTCGATGGTCTTCAGACGTGTCAGCAGCGTGTTGCGGTGCATGTGCAGCGCCTCGGAGGTCTGCTTCATGGACATCCCGTTCTTCAGGTACTCCTCGAGCGTCTCCACAAGGTCGCCGTCGTGCGCCTTGTCGTAGCGCATCAGGCGCGAGAGTCCCGGCAGGTACAGCGCCTCGGGCACGGTGCCCGCCAGGCACTTGTCGATCATGGCCTCCAGGATGTAGTCGTGGAACATGTACACAGGCTGCTCTCCGTCTATGCGCTCGCCCAAGTGGATTGCCTCATGCGCCTGGTCGAAGAAGTACCTCACCTGCGAGAAGTCCGAGAACGGCGTGCTGACCCCAAGCTTCATGTCGAACCCGCGCTTGCGCAGCATCTCCACCAGCGGTTCGCATACCTTGACGGGGTGCAGCTGCGACACCGTGAGGTTGGACACGAACAGGATCGACCCGTTGATGATGTAGAACATCGTGTGCGGCACCAGGTCGCATAAAGCCTCCGCCGTGGGAATCAGGAACACGTCGGGGTAGCTGGTGCTGGCGGACTGGTGCGCAAGCACGCAGAAGTACGAGTCCTTGGCGCTCCATCCCATGTGGGCCAGCGCCCCCTGAAGGTCGGGCAGCGGGCCGGCCTCGCCGCGCAGCAGGCGCTCGAGCATCTCGTTCACCCTGTACGTGGCATGCTTGCTGAAGTGGGCCTCGTACTTGAGCGCAGGCGTCATCTTGTCGCCCAGGTACTTCACCAGCACCTTGTCGCGGGCGGTGAACCCGCGGCCTGTCACGTCGTCGATGGCGAGCGTGGCGATGTACTGCTTCCCGTCGAACAGGTTGTAGCACAGCGAGACGTATCCGAACATGGGCGGCAGAAGGTGCGGTTCGCGCGACTGGAGGGCCTCCTTGAAGTCCTCGTTGACGGCGTTCACCTCCTCGATGGGCCAAGGCTTGCCGTCGGTGTGCATCCTGTAGCGCTCGGGAAGCTTCACGTTCTTGTCCGAGGCCACGTGGAACACGGTCTGCAGCTGCGAGTCCCACATCCAGATGGGGTTGTTGAACACGGGTTCCGAAAGCTCGGCTATCCTTCGGAGCGGCTTGCTGACAGCGAACGCCCTTCCCAGCGAATCGGCCCAGGCCGTGTACGAGGCGATCAGCTCGTTCACCCGGTCGGCCAGCGCGGCCGCGGTCGTCTTGCCGTTGCGGGTCCATAGCAGGTTCGCGCGCTTGGACTTGTCGACCAGCGCGGCAGGAGGCTCTCCGATGCACAGCACGTTGACCTTGGCGGGCAGCTCGTCGGTGCCTTCGAGGGCTTCGGCGTCAAGGAGGTAGACGCGGTTCTTCGCAAAGTCGCCATCCAGAGCCAATGCGGCGAAGGTTATCGTGCGTTCGTAGAGGCCGGATGCGATGTCGCCTTCAAGCCCCAGGTCGCCCAGGTCGCTGGCGAGCATGTGCATGTTCACTCTCATGTCGTTCGGATGCCTTTCGTCGCCCACTGGTTTCGGGAGGGTGCGCTGACGACTGTGCACAACGCCCTGGAATTCAACGAGCCGTCGCGGTTGCGCAAGTACGAACAAGCAGCTAGGGGCTTCATGATAGCGCGGCACATCATTCAGCACAATGCACAAAAAAGCCGGTCGATTGGAGACGTTGCGTACACGGCGCCGCACCTTCCGCGCGCCGATAATCGACCCATCGACAACCGATGTTCCAATGGAGAGAAAAGGAGAGGGGGAGCGATGGAAGCTGTCGAAAGCAACCCCCAGCCCAGGCAGGAGCTGGAATACAGCAAGCCTTGGCAATGGGAGGAGGACGGCCTTACCGGCACCCGCACGACCGTATGGAGCGCACCGGGCTGCCACGAGGGCTGCGGCGTTTTCGTGTACACCGACAAGGACGGCAACTACGTTAAGGTGGAGGGCGACCCCGAGAACCCGTTCAACAGGGGGAGGCTCTGCCCCAGATGCTTCTGCATCGACGAGGTGATGAACCACCCCGACCGCGTGCTTTACCCCATGAAACGCGCCAAGGCCGAGCGAGGCAACCCCGACGCTTGGGAGCGCATATCCTGGGACGAGGCCTACGACATCTGCTACGAAGAGCTGAAGCGCGTGGCCGACACCTGGGGCGGCGACACCATCCACTTCCAGCGCGGCACTGGCCGCGACGTGCAGTGGCAGGTGGGGCGCCTTGCCTACGCCGTAGGCAGCCCCAACGAGTACGGCTGCATGTCCGGCACGTCGTGCTACCTTCCGCGCCTGTCGCAGATGGCCATGACCACCGGCGGCCAGATGGTCGCCGACATGTCGGCCTTCCTCGCCAAGCGCTACGACGACCCCGAGTACGTGGTGCCCAACTGCATCATGGTGTGGGGCTGCAACCCGCTTGACTCCAACCCCGACTTCCAGCTTGGGCACTGGATCACCGACCTCATGCAGCGCGGCTCGAAGATTATCACCGTCGACCCGCGCCTCACGTGGATCGCCTCGCGTTCGGAAGTGCACCTGGCGCTGCGCCCCGGCACCGACGGCGCGCTGGCGATGGGCATGCTGAACGTCATCATCAACGAGGACCTGTACGACCACGACTTCGTGGAGAACTGGACCTACGGCTTCGAGCAGCTGGCCGAGCGCGTGGCCGACTGGACGCCCGAGCACGCCGCCGAGGTGTGCTGGCTTGACCCCGACGACATCCGCAGGGCCGCCAGGCTCTTCGCCGAGAAGAAGCCCTCCAGCGTGTTCTGGGGCGTGGCCGTTGACATGCAGAACTCAGGGACCGGCGCTGCCCAGGGCATCCAGGCCATCTTCGCCATCACCGGCAACATCGACATCCCCGGCGGCATGATCTTCACCCACATGCCCTTCGGCATCACCCAGGACATGCAGGGCGGCTGGGGCATGCAGGAGATCCTGCCCCCCGAGGTGCTGGAGAAGCGCTGCGGCGTGCAGCAGTACCCGATGTACCGCTACGGCATCGCGCACGCCTCTCCCGACGCCGCGCTGGAGGCCGCCGAGGAGGGCCGCTGCAAGGCCATCTGGGTGCAGTCCACCAACACGCTGACCGGCATGGCCGACGAGGTCGAGCGCTGGAAGAAGGTGTTCGAGGGCCTGGAGTTCTGCTGCGTGGTCGACGCGTTCATGACGCCCACCGCCCAGGCCGCGGCCGACGTGTTCCTGCCCATCAAGTGCTGGCCCGAGAAGCAGTCCATCCGCGCCTACTACTACGACGTGTCCACCATGAACCCCTGCGTTGCGGCTCCTGGCGAGGTGAAGTCCGACGCCGAGATCTGCCTGACGCTGGGCAAGCGCTTCAACCCGGATGTTTGGCCCTGGGACACCGAGGAGGAAGTGCTCGACGAGATCCTGAAGCCCTCCGGCTTCACCTTCCAGACGCTGAAGGAGAACGGCCCGGCCTATCCCGAGTTCACCTACCGCAAGTACGAGAAGGGCCTCATGCGCCCCGACGGCGCCCCCGGATTCAACACCCCCACGGGCCTGTTCGAGCTGTGCTCCACCATCTTCGAGGGCTCGGGTCTGGACCCGCTGCCCAACTTCAAGGAGCCGGCGCTTTCCCCTGTGTCCAGCCCCCTGGAGTACAAGGAGTACCCCATCATCCTGATGACCGGCGCGCGCAGCCCGGTGTTCTTCCACACCGAGCACCGCATGATAGACCGCCTGCGCCAATTCAACTCCGACCCGTTCGTGCAGCTGTCCACGAAGACGGCCGCCGAGCTGGGCGTGGCCGACGGGCAGTGGGTGTGGATCGAGAACCCGCGCGGGAAGTGCCGCCAGAAGGTGCAGATAACCGACATGGTGCGTGACGGCATGGCCCTGGGGCAGCACGGTTGGTGGTACCCCGAGGACAAGGACGCCGACCTGTTCGACATGCCCGAGATCAACATCAACTTCCTGCTGAAGAACGCCCCGTCCGTCACCGGCTTCGGCGCGGACATCAAGTGCACGCTCTGCAAGATCTACCCCGTCGCCGAGGAGGAGATGTAGATGGCAGCCAAAGGACTGATGATCGACTACGAGTACTGCTGCGGCTGCCACACCTGCGAGGTGTCCTGCCAGAAGGAGCACGGCTACGACGTGGGCCAGTACGGCATCAAGGTGTCGCAGACCGGCCCTTTCATGATCGAAGGCACCAAGAAGGCCGTGTTCGACTTCGTGCCCATCCCGACGAACCTGTGCAACCTGTGCGCCGAGCGCACCGTGAAGGGCGAGCTGCCCAGCTGCGTGAAGCACTGCCAGACGGGCTGCATGTCCTACGGCACGCTGGAGGAGCTTGCCGCCAAGTCGGGCGGCAGGAAGAAGACCGCGATATTCGTCCCCTAGATTCCCCTTTCTCTCGTGGCGTAGGTTGCCGGAGTCTTCGACCCCTAGACGCGCGCTCCCTAGCAAGCGCGGGAGGGCTCCGGCGATTCTGCACGGGCGGAAAACGCATAATGGTGCAAGGCCCCTGGAAGGGGCTGAACAAAAGGAGGAGAAATATGGCCGAGAAGCAGATCAGGGTCATGATCATTGGCGCAGCGGGCGAGATGGGCCGTGCTTGCACAAGGTTCATGACGGAGAGGGGTGCCACCGTGGTGGCGGCCATCGGGCGCCGCAGCCATCTCGGCGAGGACATCGGCACGATTTCGGGGGTGGAGCCCCTGGGCGTGGTGGTGGAACCTTCCGACGCCGTGCAGGCGGCGCTTGACCGCACCAAGCCCGACGTGGTGCTGGAGTGCTCGGGAGAGCTGCACGACATCGCAGACAACGTGCGCACGTGCCTGAAGGCGGGCGTGAACGTCGCAACCTTGGCAGAAGAGGCATACTTCCCGTTTGCCACCTCTCCCGAGCTTGCTGCCGAGCTGGATGCGCTGGCCAAGGAGAACGGCGTGACGTTCATCGGC
>CAQLOA010000027.1:0-893 GCA_948829205.1 uncultured Eggerthellaceae bacterium | reverse complement strand
GGTCATGGCCGCCAACTGCCACAGGCTCGACGGTATCTACGGCGAGAACTGGTGCATCCTGGACCACTGCGGCAACTTCGAGATCGGGCTGGTGGGAGTCGACCTGGATGCGGACGGCTTCATGGAGTACCACAAGGACGACCTGCATCCGCGCAGCCCCTACACCTACGCGCTGTACGAGATCGCCGACGAGATGGGACTGACCGTCACCGAGGAAATCAATGACCTGATCGAGCCCATCTTCGCGTCCGAGGACTACGACGCCACCCAGTGCCCCTACGGCAAGGTGATCCTCAAAGGAAAGACCATTGGCGCCGCGCTGTGCACCACGCTTCACACCGAGGAAGGCATCGACATCGTGGGCAAGTTCATCTACAGCTTCGCCGAGAACGGCCAGCCTGGGGTGAACATCTGGCGCTTCACGGGCGAACCCGCATTCGAGGTGGTCACCGACGACCCGCGCCCCGACATCGGCACCACCACCGACGTGGTGAACCGCCTTCCCGACATCATCATGGCGCCGGCCGGCTACCTTACGGTGAAGGACCTGCCCAAGCCCATCTACCGCTGCCATCCGCTGCCCGAGTACGTCTAGCAGCTACCGGCAACCGCCCCGGTTCGTTTCCTTCCATCGGAGACCGGGGCCGGATGCCCCGCAAAGCACGAAGCAGGCGCTGGTTCGTTCTCTCATCGGAGACCAGTGCTGTGATAATGAAAACGATTCTAAGGGAGAGAAAATGACTGAAACGAACGGTGGCAACAAAGTTGCCAAAGGAATGTCCACCGTAGCCCTGGTGGCGCTTTTCCTTACAAACTTCGCTTACATGTCCGACCTGGTTATCATCCCGACTGCGGACGTGATTTACGGATACTTCCTGCCTTTGGGCGTGGAC
>CAQLOA010000026.1:826-13309 GCA_948829205.1 uncultured Eggerthellaceae bacterium | reverse complement strand
GCCTTGATGGGTGCAGACATAGCAACGGTCCCGTTCGGGGTCTTGAAGAAGATGGTAAGCCACCCCCTCACGGACAGGGGCATAGAGGCATTCGTTGCAGATTGGGAGAAAGTCAAGTAGATGAGCACCACCGAAAGCAAGGAAAACAAGGCGGAAGCCGCCGAGGTCGCAACAGCCGAAGACGCACCCAAGAAGAGGGGGCGCCCCAAGGGGTCGAAGAACAAGAAGACGGTCGAGGCCGAGAAGGCTGCGCCTGAGCAGGCGCCTTCCGACGGGGAAAATCCCGAAAAGGACGAGAAGCCCAAGAAGGTGCCGTCCAAGGAGAAGGCCTCCTCCGACGACAAGGACAAGAAGGCCGACGCCGCCGAGGCCTCGCATTCCGAAGGCAAGCCTGCGCGCCGGCGAACCACCAAGGTCAACGGCAACGGGCAACATCAGCAGCGCAGCCAGGGAAGGGGCAACCAGCATCGCCAGCGCCGCCAGCGCGGCCAGCGCGAGTACGCGCCCAGCGTGAGCAAGGACGAGCTGGCCGAGCTCAAGGTGCCCGAGCTGCGCGAGAAGGCTGCCGAGCTCAACATCGACGCGTCTGGTATGAAAAAGGCCGACATGGTCGACGCCATCTACGAGGCGCTCGCGATAGCCGAAGGATTCATCGAGGTCGAAGGCATCCTCGACATCCTGCAGGATGGGTACGGTTTCCTGCGCACACAGGGATACCTGCCGTCCGAGAAGGACGTCTACGTAGGACTGTCCACCATACGCCGCAACGGCCTGCGCAAGGGCGACACGGTGTCCGGCAACACGCGTCCTGCCCGCGAGGGCGAGAAGTTCGCAGCCATCCAGAAGGTCACCGCCATCAACGGCGTGCCCGTCGACGAGGTGAGCCACAGGCCCAAGTTCTCCGACCTCACGCCCGTGTTTCCTGACGAAAGACTGGTCATGGAGCACGGCAAGGACACCCTCACGGCGCGCGTCATCGACCTGGCGTCCCCGATCGGAAAGGGGCAGCGCGGCCTGATAGTGTCGCCGCCGAAGGCCGGCAAGACGACCGTGCTGAAGGACATCGCAGCGGCCATCCACGCGAACAACCCCGAGGTGTACCTGATGTGCCTGCTCGTTGACGAGCGTCCCGAAGAAGTGACCGACATGGAGCGCTCCATCCACGGAGAGGTCATCGCGTCCACCTTCGACATGCCGTCCGAGAACCACATCGCCGTCGCCGAGCTTGTGATCGAGCGCGCCAAGCGTCTGGTCGAGCAAGACGAGGACGTCGTCATCCTGCTCGACTCCATCACGCGCCTGGCGCGCGCGTACAACCTGGCGCAGCCCGCTTCGGGCCGCATCCTGTCCGGTGGCGTCGATTCCACGGCGCTGTACCCGCCCAAGAGGTTCCTTGGCGCAGCCAGAAACATCGAGGGAGGCGGCTCTCTCACCATATTGGCTTCGGCGCTGATAGACACGGGCTCGAAGATGGACGAGGTCATCTTCGAGGAGTTCAAGGGCACCGGCAACATGGAGATAAGGCTCGACCGCAACCTTGCGGACAGGCGCATATTCCCGGCCATCGACGTCGTCGCGTCGGGAACGCGCAAGGAAGAGCTGCTGCTCGACGCCCAGGAGGCCCCGCTGATCTGGGCGGTGCGGCGCGTGCTCGCGAACGCCAACAACCCCGAGAGGTCGATGGACATGCTGAACAAGTCCCTGTCGCAGACCGAGACCAACGCCGAGTTCCTTATCAAGACCGCGCGCCGCGCGAAGTCCTCCAGCCGCATGGACGAGAGCTTCGAGCTGTAGGCCTGCGCGTCCGCCGAGGATTCGAGGGATCCAATGAACGAAGAGCAAGAGATCGCAGGCAGCCAGATGCCGCAGCCCCAGGGGCGCCCGCTATTCGTGTCGCCAGCCCCTCCGGTGGCCCCACCGCCCAAGCACGGAGGAAGGGGATGGATAGTCGGCATCGCCGTAGTCGCCGCGCTTTGCCTGGTGGTCGTGGTGTCCATCGTGTCCTGCACGAGCGTCGCCAACACGTCGATGGGGATGCTTGGGTTCTCCGGCGCAGGCGAGCAGACGGCAAGCGACGGCAGGCCCAAGGTGGGCGTCATTTCGATCGAGGGCTCCATACAGTACGACGGCTCGTCGTGCAGCCCCGACGGCCTGCGCACCCTGCTTGACCAGGCCGCCTCGCGCGACGACGTCAAGGCTGTCGTGCTGCGCGTGAACTCGGGCGGGGGAGTGGCCACGGCAGGCGAGGAGATGGCGCACTACGTCAAGGACTTCGACAAGCCCATCGTTGTGTCCAGCGCGTCCACCAACGCCAGCGCCGCCTACGAGATATCGTCGCAGGCCGACTACGTGTTCACGTCCAAGACGACCGCCATCGGCGCCATCGGCGTCGCGATGGAGGTGACCGACCTGTCGGGACTCTACGAGAAGCTCGGAATCCGCATCGAGAGCATCACGTCGGCCGAATCGAAGGACTCCTCCTTCGGGAACAGGCCGTTGACCGAGGACGAGCGCGCGTGGTACCAGAACCTCGTCAACCAGATAGACGCCGACTTCGTGGAGGTCGTGGCCGAGGGCCGCAGCATGTCGACCGACGAGGTCAGGGCGCTTGCCAACGGCATGACGTACACCGGGTTCGACGCCGTCGAGAACGGGCTCGCCGACGAGATCGGCTACCTCGAGGACGCCGTCGAGAAGGCATCCAGGCTTGCCGGATACAACGAGCGGCTACCGTACACCTCGCTCGTGCTGTCTCAGCAGTCCAGCCTGAAGACCCTGCTGGACGTGCTGGGTGAGTCGCGCACGTCGGACGACGAGGCGCTAGAGGCGCTTGCCGACAGGCTCGAAGACGCAAGGATGGCGAGGTAGGGCATGACGAAGTACGACGCAGACGTGGTCTGGCCCAGGCGTGCCGTGGTCACGGCGGGCATGCCCTACGGCAACAAGCCGCTCCACTTCGGGCACATCGGGGGAGTGTTCGTCCCTGCCGACGCGTTCGCGCGCTTCCTGCGCGACCGGATAGGCAAGGACAACGTGCGCTTCGTCAGCGGGACGGACTGCTTCGGGTCGCCCATCGACGAAGGCTACCGCAAGGCCGTCGAGAACGACGGCTTTTCGGGAACCATCGCGGAGTACGTGATGGGAAACCACGAGAAGCAGGCCGCAACGCTCGCCGCCTTCGACGTCGAACCCGACATCTTCGAAGGCTCCGGCATAGGGCATGCGGGCGACGTCCACCAGGAGCTTTCGTACGCCATAGTCGAAGGGCTCGCCGAGACGGGGCACCTTTCCCTCTCGCCGACGCTCCAGTTCTTCGACGAGGAGGCCGGCACGTTCCTGAACGGGCGCCAGGTCGTGGGAAGGTGCTGCCCCGTGCAGGGCTGCAAGGCCGACGCGGCCTATGCCGACGAGTGCAGCCTCGGGCACCAGTACAGCCCCGCCGACCTCATGGACCCCGTGTCGACCGTCACCGGAAGCACCCCGGTCATGAAGCCGGTCAACAACTGGTACTTCGACCTTCCGGCGTTCTCCGGGTTCCTGAAGGGCTACGTCTCGCAGCTCGAGCAGGACGAGGAAGCCAGAGGCATCGTGCCCTCCACCATCGTGGAGTTCCTTGGCCCTCCCGTGATCTTCGTGAAGAACGAGGCCTACGAGGAATACGCAGCCTTGGCCGCAAGCCTGCCCCCGCACGTGTTCCGCGAGGCCGAGAAGGGCAAGGCCAGCTTCGAGATAGAGTTCGCGTCCATCGTCGACCGCGACGCCGCCAGGGAGGTGCTGGAGAAGTCGGGGATCCGCTTCCGCACGTCGAAGACGCTCGTGCCGTTCAGGATAACGGGCAACATCGAATGGGGCGTGAAGGCGCCGGAGATAGACGGCGTCGACGGCCTCACCATATGGTGCTGGCCCGAGTCGCTGTGGGCGCCCATCTCGTTCACCATAGCCGCGAACGACGCCATGGGGCTGCCGCGCGAGACCTGGCGGGACTTCTGGTGCTCCGACGATTCGTGCGTTTACCAGTTCATAGGGCAGGACAACCTGTACTTCTACGGCGTGGCCCAGCCGGCCCTGTGGGAGGCCCTGGGGTCGCGAGGCGTGTTCGGAGGCCCCGACGCGAAGCCGTTGCGCCAAAGCAGGCTCGTCGCCAACCATCACCTTCTGTTCGGGAAGACGAAGGCGTCGTCGTCGGGCGACGTCAAGCCGCCCACGGGCGAGCAGCTCCTCGAGCACTACACTGCCGAACAGCTGCGCGCGCACTTCCTTGCCCTGGGACTCGACCAGAAGTCGGTGGCGTTCTCTCCGAAGCCGTTCGACCCGAGGCTTACGGACGAGCAGCGGGACGACCCGCGCGTGGCCGACCCGGCCCTCAAGGAGGGGGCGTTGCTCACCAACGTGTTCAACAGGCTGGCCCGCAGCTGCTTCTACGAGTCGAAGAACAACTTCGACGGGCACATGCCGCTGGGCAAGGTGAGCCCCGACGTCGTGCAGGAGGCCAAGGACGCGCTGTCCGAGTACGAGTCGCTCATGCACAAGGTCGAGCTGCACTCCATAATGCAGCTCGTGGACAGCTTCATCCGCTATGCGAACAAGCATTGGGCGTCGCGCATCAAGGAGGCCTCGGACGCCGAGGACGAAGGGCGCGCCGACGCCGCCGAGCTGAGGCGGCAGGCGCTCGTGGACTCCTACTACCTGCTCCGCGTCTGCACGCTCATGATGCATCCGATCGTGCCTCGCGGGTGCGAGGCCATCTGCGACTACATGGACTTCGACGAGGACGAGTTCTTCAGCTGGAACTACGACTTCGATAGCAACGACGAGCTCTGCTCGGCGTCGGAGATAGACGACGGCCGCCACCAGGTGTGCGAGCTGCCTCCCAAGTTCGACTTCTTCAAGAAGCACCCCTCGCAGTACAAGTAGCTCGCCATTTGAGGACGTCCCCTGGCCCGGTTTGCCTGACATGGGCGAAAGGCTTGCGTGGGGCGGCGGTAGTGGTATCATGTAACGGTTTCTAATTTCACATGCCTCAGCGACCCGGCACCGCCAGTGGCCAACCGGAAAAGGCTGCGGAGACGGGGATGACCTGGGGCAGAGGACTAACGAATGGAGAATGGTATGGCAACCCCAACCAAAGTCAGCATTGCCTCGCTTCTCGAGGCAGGCGCCCATTTCGGGCATCAGACCCGCCGCTGGAACCCCAAGATGAAGCCGTATATCTTCGGCAGCCGCGGCGACATCTACATCATCGACCTCAAGCAGACCCTCGTTGCGCTCGACCGTACGTACTCGTTCGTGCAGAACCTGGCCAGCCGCGGGGGCACCGTGCTGTTCGTCGGCACCAAGAAGCAGGCCCAGGAAGTCGTCGCCGACGCAGCCAACCGCTGCGGCATGCCCTACGTCAACAACCGCTGGCTGGGCGGCATGCTCACGAACTTCGTCACCATCCGCCAGCGCGTGGTCTACATGGAGGAACTTGAGGCGCAGGAGTCCGACGGCCGCATGGCGCTGCTTCCCAAGAAGGAGCAGATCCTGAAGCGCAAGGAGCTCGCAAAGCTGCAGGCCAACCTCAACGGCGTGCGCAACATGAAGAAGCTCCCCGACGCCGTGTTCATCGTCGACACCTGCCGCGAAGAGATCGCGGTCCACGAGGCGCGCAGGCTCAACCTCCCGATCATCGGCACGCTTGACACCAACTGCGACCCCGACGACGTCGATTACGGGATTCCGGCGAACGACGACGCCATCCGCAGCGTCAGCCTGCTTTGCAACTTCGTCGCCGACGCCGTGCTTGCCGGCGGCGTTGCAGGCGTGACCGAGGCCGAGATGGCGTCCGACGCCGACGCGGCCGCACCTGCCGAGCAGGCCGACCCGCAGCACTCGGACATCCTTTCCGACTCCGAGGCGAAGTGCGATGGCAAGACCATGGACGGCAAGGAGGCCGAGGCCTCTGCCGTCGACCAGCAGGAGGCCATAGCCGAGGCGGTCGAATCGGAGGGCGTCAAGGTCTCCGAGGTCCCTTCCGTTTAGTCGTTGAAAGCAGCGCACGGCCCAGGGTCGGCGCGAACCCGTAGATAGGAGCCATCAGATGGCAGAGATTACCGCAAGCATGGTCAAGGAGCTCCGCGAGATGACCGGGGCAGGCATGATGGAGTGCAAGAAAGCCCTCGCCGAGGCCGAAGGCGACATGGACAAGGCCGTCGACGTCCTTCGCACGCGCGGCCTGGCGGCTGTCGAGAAGAAGGCCGGCCGCGCCACCAACGAGGGCCTCGTCATGACGATGCTCAACGACGAGTGCACCCACGGTGCCGTGGTCGAGCTCAACTGCGAGACCGACTTCGTGGCGATGAATGACAAGTTCAAGGCATACGCCGAGAGAATCGCCCGCGCAGCGCTCGAGTGCTCGCCCGTCGACGTCGAGAACATCAAGAGCGCGACCGAGGGCGGCGAGACCGTCGAGGCGATCCTCACCGACTGCATCCACGTGATGGGCGAGAACTGCCAGATCAGCCGCGTCGCCGAGGTCGAGGCGCCTGCCGTCACGAGCTACATCCACGCCGGCGGCAAGATCGGCGTGCTCGTCAACTTCGACGTGGAGGGCATCGACCCCGCATCCGAGGGCTTCCAGAAGTGCGGGCGCGACGTCGCCATGCAGGTCGCGGCGCTCAACCCGGTTTCCGCCACCCGCGAGTCTGTCCCTGCCGACGTGGCGGCCCACGAGCTCGAGATCTACAAGGCCCAGGCGGCCGAGTCGGGCAAGCCCGAGAACATCCAGGAGAAGATCGCCGAAGGCCGCATGGAGAAGTTCTACAAGGAGAACTGCCTGAGCGAGCAGGACTTCGTCAAGAACGGCGACGTCACGGTGAGGGAGTACGTCGACTCCTGCGCCAAGGAGCTCGGCGGCAAGATCGCCATCAAGGGCTTCATCCGCTGCGCGCTCGGCGAGTAGCCGAACCCATAGCACCAAGTACGCGAGGCCGCGCCCATACAGCGCGGTCTCGTTTTGGATTAGGGCGAACCCAGGAGTGTCCATGTCCAAGGAAGTGATAGTAGTACGCGGCAACAACACGCTCGCAGGAGAGGTGCAGGCTTCGGGTGCCAAGAACTCTGCGCTCAAGCTCATGGCGGCTGCGTTGCTGGGCCAGGGCGCCTCGGTGATAAGGAACGTCCCCGACATCTCGGACATCGCCGTGATGTCCGAGGTCCTGCAGCGCCTCGGGGCCGTCGTGGACCGCGACGGGCACGCGATGTCCGTCGACACCTCGAACGTCGACAAGTTCGACACCCCCTACGAGCTTGTCTCCAAGATGCGCGCCAGCATATCCGTGCTCGGTCCGCTCATCGGAAGGTTCGGCAAGGCCATGGTGGCCATGCCTGGCGGCTGCCAGATCGGCGCCAGGAAGATAGACATGCACCTCGTGGGGCTCGAGTCGCTCGGCGTCGAGTTCGAGGTCGACCACGGCACGCTCATCGCCTCGACTCCGCACGGGCTGCACGGCGCCAACGTCACGCTCGAGTTCCCCAGCGTCGGGGCCACCGAGAACATGCTCATGGCCGCGGTGGTGGCCGAGGGCGACACCGTCATCGAGAACGCCGCCCGCGAGCCCGAGATAGCCGACCTGTGCGAGATGCTGAACTCCATGGGCGCAAGGATAGAGGGGCATGGTTCGAGCAGCATCCGCGTCGAAGGCGTCCCGCTCGGCGACATGCATCCCTGCGAGCACACGACGGTGGGCGACCGCGTCGAGAGCGGAACGTTTCTGGTCGGCGGCGCGGTGACGGGCGGTCCGGTCACCGTAAGGGGGATAACCCCCGACTTCCTCCGCATGGCCATCGTCAAGTTGCAGGCCATGGGATGCGACGTGGAATGCGGCGACGACTGGATAACCGTGTCCAGAAGTGGGCCTTTGAAGCCTGCCGATATCCAGACCCTTCCGCATCCGGGGTTCCCGACCGACCTGCAGGCCCAGTTCATGCTGCTTGCGTCCCTGGCCGACGGAATGTCCATCATCACCGAGAACGTGTTCGAGAACCGCTTCATGTTCGCAGCCGAACTCATGAGGCTTGGCGCCGACATCGCGCTCGAGGACCATCACGCCTTCATCAGGGGCGTGAAGGGGCTCGAAGGCGCCCCCGTGTCGTCGACCGACCTGCGTGCCGGCGCAACCTTGGTGCTTGCGGGCATAGTCGCCGACGGGCACACGGTCGTGCATGACATACACCACATCGACAGGGGTTACGAGAACTACTGCGAGAAGCTTCAAGCGTTGGGCGCCGACGTCGAGCGCCGGGCCGAGTAGGCATGCCGACTCCCCGTCACAGCCGCAGGCGCGCCACGCGTCACGAGATAGAGAACGTGACCAGCGCGCCGTTGCCTCCCAGGCATTCGGGCCCCGTGCGCAAGAAGGCTCCCCGGCACGCCACCAAGCTCGAGCCCGCCCCCACTCCGACGTCGATGGAAAGCGACGAGCTTTACGAGAGAAGGATCAAACACGGCACGTACGCCGAAGAGGGCATAAGGCGCAGGCGCAGGAAGAAGGCGCTTGTCGTCTGCCTCGTGCTGGCCGTGGCCCTGGTGCTTGCTGCCGTGGCAGGGGTTTACGCCTATCTTCGCAACACCGACGCCAGGCTGGAGCTTCCAGGTCCCGAGGTCGAGGCGCTTCTGGTGGACGCTCAGCCGGGACAGCCCTACTACGTGCTTTGTGCCGCCGACCTTGCCGACCGACGCTTCGCCAAGACGAGGCCGTCGAACGACGCCTACATGCTCGTGCGCATCGACGAGCAGTCCCGCACGGTCACGTTCGTCACCATCCCATCGGAGATCGGCATCGAGTTCTCCGACGGCGAGTACTACACGTTGTCGGACTATCCCACCGAGCTTGGCGAGGAGGGGGCGGTGTATGCCATATCCAAGTTCGCCGGGGTTCCCATAAGCCATTACGTGCGCACCGACGTCGCGCGCATGGAGGCCATGACCGACCTGGTCGGAGGCGTGAGCATCGACGTTTCGAGCGAGGTGGACGACCCTGAGGCTGGAACGCTGGTAATAAAGCCGGGGGAGCACGACCTCGACGGAGCCGACGCGATGGTGCTCCTGCGCGCCACGAACGTCTCGGGAGGGTTCGAGACGACGGCGGCCTACAGGATGGAGTACACCAGGAAGCTTGCCTCGAAGGCCCTGGACTCCAGCGGGATGGGTTTTGCGAACATCGTCAGCGACGCCAGCAACTACATCGACACCGACTGGACTGCATCCGAGCTGCTTGCGTTGGGCGACGCCTTCCGCCCTGCCGACTCCATCACCTTCTACCAATGCGTCGTGCCGTACACCAAGACCGCGTCGGCGAAGGACGGGAGTACGGTCTACAGGTGCATCGAGTCCGACTGGGCCGCATTGATGGAGGCCGTCTCGCAAGGGCTCGACCCCGCTTCGGTCGAACGCGTCCCAGGCGAGGTGAACGAGAAGGAGATATCGGTAGAGGTCCGAAACGGCGCACAGGTCGACGGGGCTGCCAGCAGCCTGGGCAACATGCTTTCCGAGCTGGGGTACAACGTGCTGAGCGTCGGGAACGTGCAAGACGGCACCCTCTATCCCGAGACGCTGGTCGTCTACACCAGCGCGCAATACGAGGACGCGGCGCTTTCGATCGTGCGCGACATAGGCGCAGGGAGGACCGTCGACGGCGGCGACTTCTACACGTCGGCCGCGAACGTCATCGTAATCATAGGGGTCGACTGGTCCAGGTGATGGGGCACCCTGTGCTATGATTCGTTCGAAAACAACCGACCCCATAGGAGGCATGAAATGGTAGACAAGGAAAAAGTGGCCGAAGTGCTCGAAGCGATCCGCCCCAGCCTTCAGGCCGACGGCGGCGACATAGAGCTGGTCGAGGTGACGGACGACGGCGTGGTGAAGGTGCAGCTGCAGGGCGCATGCCATGGCTGCCCCATGTCGCAGATCACCCTCTCGCAGGGCGTCGAGCGCGTGCTCAAGGACCGCGTGGAGGGCGTTGCAAGCGTGGTTCCTGCCGACATGCCGGCCGATTTCATGGAGAACTTCCAGTAGGGTCCGGTGCGCGGCAGATGGAGAGATGCTGGGAGAGGCGCGGCTGCGACGACGAGATGATGGGCAGATGCCCGCACAACGTCCCGGGCGAGCCTTGCCCGGCCGACTGCCGCTACGCCGCATGCGTTCGCAAGACCCACGTGGTATGCGACGACTTCGCCGTGCTGCTGAACCCCGACCGCGACTACGACATGGCGGTCAAGGAGATATGCCGCTTTTGCGAGCATTTCCTCGTGAACGGCCCCGACCTGTCCGAGCGCCCCGAAGGGTTCCGTCGGCAGGGCAACCCCAACCGCTTCCTGCTCTGAGGACGCCATGGCGAACTACGGATACATGCTGGATTGCCCCGCCTGCGGGGTCCGCGACCTCAACCTGCTCAACTACACGGGCCTTATGGTCATCCGAAGCGACCTGGGGCTGTTCACGCTCACCTGTCCCAACTGCTCGCAGAAGATCTCGTCCATCCAACCCATCCCGGAAGAGCTTGCCTCCGAGGTGCGCCAGGCTGCGGCCGAGATAGGCGCAGGCATGGGAAGCTCCTAGGCGGTCGCGCTCCGACATGCTGAACGACATCTACCAGAGCCTCGACCCCGTGGCGTTTCAGGCGGGGCCGGTCGTCGTCAGGTGGTATGGCCTGGCCTACGTGTTCGGGTTCGCGCTCGCCGCGTTCATAATCTACCGGGTCAGCAGGCGTTGGCGCATCCACGTGGATACAGACTCGCTGCTGACCATCATGATCTGCGTGATAGTCGGCATCATCCTGGGGGCCAGGCTCGGATACTGTCTGTTCTACGGCAACGGGTATTACCTTGCGCATCCGCTTGAGATCCTCGCGTTCAACAAAGGGGGAATGAGTTTCCATGGAGGCCTGATAGGCGCGTTGCTTTCGGGCATCGTGGCGTCCAGGATAACGCGCATCCCGTACCTGACCCTTTGCGACATCGGCGTGATCGCCGCCTCGCTCGGACTGTTTTTCGGCAGGTGCGCCAACTTCGTCAATGGCGAGCTGTGGGGAGGGCCCACCGACCTTCCCTGGGGGGTCGTGTTCGGCGGGGCTGCCGGAGACGTTCCGAGGCATCCCTCGCAGCTGTACGAGGGGGTGTTGGAGGGACTGGTCGTCTTCGCGGTGCTGTACGTGCTCTCGCTCAAGGTGCCGCCCAGGCCGAGAGGCACGTTCACCGGGGTGTTCCTGATGATGTACGGCACGTTCAGGTTCACCGTGGAGTTCGTCCGCGAGCCTGACGTGCAGCTTGGATACCTTGCGGGCGGATGGCTGACCATGGGCATGGTGCTGTCATTGCCGCTCGTGGCGGCAGGCGCGGTGCTGCTGGCGTATGCAACGAAAAGGAAACTTCCTCAGGAGGGAGCGCCTGCCGCAGGCGGCGTTCTGCAAGAATCTGACGCAGCCGCGAACGAAGGCGGACGCCTTCGCGGAAAGGAATACGACGTAAAGGAGGACACGGAAATGGAAGTCAAGTTCTACAAGTGCATGCATTGCGGGAACATCGCCATAAAGGTGTTCGACAGCGGGGTGCCGCTGGTTTGCTGCGGGGAGCCCATGGTCGAACTGGTCGCCGACACGCAGGACGCGTCGCTGGAGAAGCACGTGCCTGCTGTGGACATCCAGGGCAACCGCGTCCACGTCAACGTCGGCAGCGTCGACCACCCCATGGAGGAGCAGCATTACATCCAGTTCGTCTGCCTGGTGAAGCAGGACGGCTACGACATCCATCCGCTGAAGCCCGGCGACGCCCCAAGCTGCGACTTCTTCCTGGGCGACGGCGAGAAGCCGGTCGCGGTCTACGAGTTCTGCAACATCCACGGCCTTTGGAAGACCGAGCTGTAGCAGCAGCAACAGCGGCATCATTGCTTCCGTCGGCGGGACTGCGGCGCCTTTGCCGCAGGTTGCGCCGACGGTTTTTTCGCAACCCGCAGGCATTGTGGTATCATTGGCGGGCTGTCCAGCCTTGGTCGGAAACCAAGGCGCAAGATAAGGAGCCCAGAATGAAGAAGGACATCCATCCCGAATACATGGAGTGCACCGTGCGCTGCAGCTGCGGCAACGAGTTCACCACCCGTTCCACCAAGCCCGAGCTGAGGATCGACATCTGCAACGTGTGCCATCCGTTCTATTCCGGCACGCAGAAGCTGATCGACACCGGCGGACGCGTCCAGCGCTTCGCCGACCGCTTCGGTTCCGCCACCGAGACCGTCGCCGCCCGCGAGGCCGCCAAGAAGGCCGAGCGTGCCGCGAAGGTCGCCGAGCAGGAGGCCGCGAAGAAGGCGGCCCGCGAGGCCAAGGCAGCCGAGAAGGCCGCCCGCAAGGCCAAGTTCGAGGAAGAGGCCGCCAAGGCCGCCGAAGCCGCTCCCGCCGAGGTCGCGGACGACGCCACCGCCGAGCAGGGCGATGTCGCCGAGCCTTCCGC
>CAQLOA010000026.1:0-816 GCA_948829205.1 uncultured Eggerthellaceae bacterium | reverse complement strand
GGCCGTCGAGGCCGCGGAGTAGCGCTCTGTTAACTCCTCTTTAATTCTAGGGCCCTCGCATCGCGGGGGCCTTTTTGCATCTAAAATGATATGCATTCGATCGAAGCGCCCGCCAGCAGGCAGTCCTGGCGGGGCAATGCGGGGCACGCCCGCGTCAGGAGGCGGAATTGGGCGACGAGCATACAGGCATGAATCCCCAGCAGGACTTCGTGCTGAAGACGATAGAGAACAGGGACGTCCACTTCATACGCTGTTGGTTCACCGACGTGCTCGGCAACATGAAGTCGTTCGCGGTGGTCCCCGGCGAGCTCGAGAACGCCTTCGCGGGAGGCATGGGGTTCGACGGCTCCAGCATTCGCGGCTTCAGCGCCACCCAAGACTCCGACATCCTCGCATTCCCCGAGCCAGGCACTTTCCAGGTGCTTCCATGGCGCCCCGAGTCGAACGCCGTGGCAAGGATGTTCTGCGACATCCGCAAGCCCGACGGGGCTCCGTTCGAGGCCGATCCGCGCCACATACTGAAGCGTGCGGTGCAGAAGGCGTCCGATGCTGGATATTCGCTGAACGTCGGGTGCGAGATGGAGTACTTCTACTTCAAGGACGCCAGCGGCACCGAGCCGCTTGACTTCGGGACGTCGTTCGACCTGACGTCGCTGGACTATGCGAGCGACCTTCGCCGCGACACGGTGCTCACGTTGGAGAAGATGGGCATCCCGGTGGAGTACTCGCACCACGAGTGCGGGCCTTCGCAGCACGAGATCGACCTGCGGTACTCGGATGCGCTTTCCATGGCCGACTCGGTGATGACCTACAAGC
>CAQLOA010000025.1 GCA_948829205.1 uncultured Eggerthellaceae bacterium | reverse complement strand
CGCGCCCTGTTGCGGAAGCCTGCATGCGAGGTCGCAGTTCTTCAGCACCAGGTCGGATATGCCGTCGTGCTCGTTGCCCATCACCAGCGCCATGCGTCCCGTCATGTCTGTGTCCCACAGCAGGTCCTCGGCATGCTCTGTGGCGCCCACAACCCAGAACCCGGCGTCCTTGAGCTCCTGCAAGGCGCGCTTCAGGTTGGGAACGCGAGCGATGGGGATGTGCGCCACGGCGCCGGCGGAGGTCTTGTACGTGGCAGCGGTGACCTGTGCCGAGCGCGCGTTGGGGATCACGACGCCGCTGGCGCCCACGGATTCGGCCGAACGCACGATGGCGCCCAGGTTGCCGGCGTCGGTAATATGGTCGCAGACGACCACGAGCGCGTCCTTCGCCCCGCTCTGAGCACGGGCGTTGGCAGCTGCGATCACATCATGCATGCCCGCATAGGGAAACGGCGGAGCAACCGCTGCAACCCCCTGGCTGGCATGTCCCTCCACGTTGCCGCAGGCCGCCTCGAAGGCCTTCTTCGGCATGAACTCCACGCGCACGCCGGCACGTTCGGCCCGCTTCAGCACGTCCTCTACGGACGAGTCGCGCTCCACCCCGTCGTAGACAAGGACGCGCGTCAGCGGCATGCCGCTCTTGAGGGCCTCGAAGGTGGCCCTTCTTCCTATTATGATGTGGTTCTCTTCGGCCATGAAAATATCCTGAACGAACGGGTTCGTTCAGGATATCGTAGCAGAACGGCCATCCATGCGTCCGATCCGCGCAGGACATGCGCCTTGCAGGCCATGCCCAGGAGGCTTGGGCCGCAGGCTACTTCCCGTCGGCCTGGGCCTCTGCCACCTCTTCGTCCTCCTCGGACTGCAGCTGGTCGTCGGCGTCGATGTTGGCGGCCATCTCGGCCACCCTGGCGGCGAACTCGTCGCGCTGCTCCTTGGTCATGGTCTTCATGTGGGCCTCGATGATCTCGCTTCTGACCCTGTCGAAGTTCTGCTCGGCTGCCGAGGACAGGTCCTCGGTCATCTCCTTGCCCTCGTCGACCGTCATCTTGCCCTTCTTCACAAGCTGGTCGACTATCTGCTGCGACTTCTCCGCGCCGATTGCCAGCGCGCCTATCCCTGCCAGGAAAATCTGACGGATCGGATCGTTGGTAGCTGCCATGACGCCCTCCTGTTGACTCGGTCTTCATGCATGCATCCATGTTGCACCAATGAAACACCCCGACGTGCTGCGCCGGGGTGATGTTACTGAAGCGTTTTGCGCGCCGGTCGGCGTAGAGGCAGAGCTCGCTTCCGCCCGCAGGGATCGCCCCTTACGAGAACAGGCCCTCGAACATCGCGATGTCGCCGTGCTCGCGGTTCATGAGATGCTTCTTCGCGAACGAGAACAGCTCGGTGGCCACGCTCAGCTCCATGTCGCGCTTCTCGCCCGTGCGGCGGCGGCGAAGCTCGATGGTGCCTTCCTCCAGGCCGCGCTTGCCTATGACGATCTGAAGCGGCCATCCGATGAGGTCGGCGTCGGCGAACTTCACGCCGGGGCGTTCCTTGCGGTCGTCGATCGCCACGTCGAAGCCGAACTCGACGAGGCTTTCGGCCAAGCGCTCGGCGGCAGGCTGCACCAAGTCGTCGCCGACGTTCAGCGGGATGATGCACACGTGAGCCGGTGCGATTCCAGCAGGCCACTTGATGCCCGCCTCGTCGCTGTGCTGCTCGACCACGGCCGCCAGCGTGCGCGTGACGCCCACGCCGTAGCATCCCATGATGAACGGCTGCTCCTTGCCGTTCTGGTCGAGGTAGGTGGCTCCCATGCTCTTGGAGTACTTGTCGCCCAGCTGGAACACCTGGCTCACCTCGATGCCGCGGGCGCCCTTCAGCTGCTTGCCGCACTCGGGGCAGACGTCGCCGGGCTTGACAACGCAGAGGTCGGCCCACACGTCCACGTCGAAGTCGCGCCCCGGGGCGGCGCCGACGAAGTGGAATCCCTCCTCGTTGGCCCCCACGACCCATTCGGGAACGTCTTTGAGCGAGACGTCGGCGACCACTTTGGCGCCCTCGGGCAGGTTCACCGGGCCCATCGAGCCCTTGTGCAGCCCGAACGCCAGCATCTCCTCGTCGGTGAGAAGCTCGAAGCCTTCCACGGCGCGCGCGGCCTTTATCTCGTTCACCTCGTGGTCGCCGGGAACGAACAGCACGTACAGGCCGCCTTCGGCATCCTTGCCCGAAAGCGCCTTCACGGTGGAGGTCTCGGGTATGCCCAGGAACTCGGCGAGCTCCTCTATGGTGTGGATGCCGGGCGTGGATATCTTCGCGAGCTCGCCCGACTCGTACACGGTGGGCTTCGCGATGCACTCGCCCGCCTCGGTGTTGGCCGAATATCCGCAGTCGCAGTAGACCAGCTCGGCCTCGCCCGACTCGGCAAGCGCCATGAACTCGCAGGTCACCTTGCCGCCGATCTGGCCCGAATCGGCCTCGACGGCGCGCCATTCGAGCCCGCAGCGGTCGCAGATGCGCCCGTAGGCGACGCTCATGGCGTCATAGGTCTCCTGCAACGACTCCTGCGAGTCGTGGAAGGAGTAGGCGTCCTTCATGATGAACTCGCGCGATCGCAGAAGCCCGAAGCGCGGGCGGATCTCGTCGCGGAACTTCACCTGGATCTGGTACAGCGTGACAGGCAGCTGCTTGTAGCTGCGAAGCTCGCCCTTCACCAGCGAGGTGATCAGCTCCTCGTGGGTGGGCCCGAGGCAGTAGCCGTGGTCGTGCCTGTCCACAAGGCGCATGAGCTCGGGGCCGTAGTCGTCCCAGCGGCCGCTCTCGTGCCAAAGCTCGGAAGGCTGCAGCGCAGGCATCATGATCTCGAGCGCGCCCGTGGCGTCCATTTCCTGGCGGACGATGTTCTCGATCTTCGAGAGCACCTTGTAGCCCAGCGGCAGGAAGGTGTAGATGCCGCTGGCCGTCTTGCGGATCATGGCGGCGCGCAGCAGCAGCTGGTGGCTGGCGATGTCGGCGTCGGCCGGAACGTCGCGAAGCGTCGGCATGTACATGCGGCTCAGTCTGATGATCTCGCTCATAGGGTTCCCCTCCAATGCACGCCATGCACTCGGCCCGCAGGCCCCTGCGTCACAGCGACTCGATTTCCTCCATCAAGGCCTCGACCATGTCGGCCTCGTCGACTTTCCTCACGATTCTACCATTACGGAAGAGCGCGCCCACGCCGTCGCCCGAGGCGATGCCGACGTCGGCGTCCTTGGCTTCGCCCGGCCCGTTCACCACGCAGCCCATAACGGCCACCTTGATCGGCTTCTCGACCGACGCGAGGCGCTGTTCCACCTGCTTGGCTATGGGAATCAGGTCCACTTGGCAGCGTCCGCAGGTGGGGCAGCTTATTATCTCGGGACCGCGCCGCCGAAGGCCCAGCGCCGAAAGCAGCTGCCACGCCGCGCGCACTTCCAGGACGGGGTCGTCGGTGAGGGATATGCGCAACGTGTCGCCTATGCCCTCGTCCAGAAGTATGCCGAGCCCTGCCGCCGACTTGATCATTCCCTGCATGGCGGTGCCCGCCTCGGTGACGCCGATGTGCAGGGGCACGTCGGGCATGGCCTGCGCCAGAAGGCGGTAGGTCTCGACCGTCTGGGGGACGTCGTGAGCCTTCGCGGAGACGACGATGTCGCGGAACCCGCGCTCGCCGACGAAGTGGCGAACGTAGGCGCAGGCCGACTCGACGAGCTTCTGGGCAGGCGTCAGGTCGTCGCGCGCCGCCATGTCCTTGTCGAGGGACCCCGCGTTCACGCCTATGCGCACGGGGATCCCCGCGCCGCGCGCGGCGTCTATGACCATGTCGGCCTTCTGAAGGCCTCCGATGTTGCCAGGGTTTATACGGAGTTTGGCCGCGCCGCGCCATGCGGCCTCCATGGCTATGCGTGCGTCGAAGTGCACGTCGGCCACGACAGGCAGCGGCGAACGCACGCACACCTGCTCGAAGGCGCGCAGGTCGCCCTGCGAGGGGATCGCCATGCGCACCACCTCGCAGCCGGCCTCGGCGAGACGGGCCACCTGGTCGAGGTTGGCCTCCACGTCGTCGGCCGGCGCGTTCAGCATGGACTGCACCACGACGGGGGCTCCCCCGCCCATGGGCACCTTGCCTACCTTCACCTGGTGTGTGTTCCGATTGCTCATGATGGCCTCATTGTACTATGGGTGCCGCTTTCGTGCCGTGCCTCGGCCAACTTGAGAGAAGCGAAAGCCTCCGCGCTCCCCGCAGGGCTCGGCTCCCACGGTGCGGGTTTTGACGGAGGTTCTGCGGAACTCGGCGCCGCGAAGCGACGCCTCAGACAGTCCTCGAACCCCGTCTCCGCCAAAACCCGCATCGCAGCCTCGCAAGCGGATTCGCCACGGAGGCTCCCGCTATCCACCGATGATGAACCGCTGGATGTCCTGGTTCAGCATGAACACGAAGAAGCACAGGAACAGCGCCATGCCCGCCATGCTGACGTAGCCCATCACCTTCATGGGCACGTCGCGCCGCGTGACCTTCTGGATGACCTCGACGAGGAAGCGTCCGCCGTCCAGCGGCGGGATTGGCAGCAGGTTCATCAGCCCCAGCGACACCGATATTGCGGCCATGAAGAACAGCGCGTCCACGAATCCCTGCGCGAAGAAGTCGGCCGACATCACCGCGATCCCGACGATGCTGGTGGAATCGGAAACCGTCTGCGCCGCCGTCTCGGGGTTGAACAGGCCGAGTATGGCCTGGAACACGACGGCGATGTAGGAGAACCCGACCTGGATGGACTGGATCGGGGTGGCGTTGTAGTGCATCGTCTCGCCCGTCTGAGGGTTCGTGTAGTCGATGCCGACGACGGAGTAGATGACGACGAACGCCAGCATCGCGAACAGCAGGTTCACCGCGATTCCTGCAAGCACGATCACCGAGCGCTTCCAGAATGAAAGCGACCGGTACTGCTGCGAGTACTCCGACTCGAAGAACGCCTTCGGGTCGGACACGGGCCTGGGCGCGCCCTCGGCGGCCGGCATGGGGGCAGGCTGACAGTGGCGGGCGGCGAACCTGCGTTCTTTCGAGGAGGGATCGTGCGCAGGCGTGCGGTAGGTGTTGAACTCGTCGGAGCGCTTGGGCGCGGTGACGCTTCCCCACTCCACAAGCTCCTCGAGCGCGTCGTAGGCTTCCTCGTCGGAGATGCCGCAGTCGCAGGCGACCTCCTCCATGGTGGCCGTCCCACGGTCGTACACCGATGCCAGCACCGGCTGCAGGTGCGGCGACATCGCCCCCGTCTCCATCCCGCAGACGCGCGCGTATCCACCGAGCGGAACGGCAGTGAGGCCGAACTTCGTGCCGTTTCTCGTGAAGCCGATGTTGGGACCGGGCAGCCCGATCATGAACTCGGTGACGCGCACCTTGAAGGCGCGCGCGGCAAGGTAATGGCCGCCCTCGTGGATGAGGACGAGAAAGCCGATCACCACGACGGCGCAGAACACGGTGTACAGGATGTCCATAGGTCGTCTCGTTTCGCGTTTGGCGCAAGCCGGGGGAAAGTTCCGTGCCATTCGAAAGGAAGTCCGACGTCGAAACGGCTTCGGCTTCCCGATGGTTCGCGTCCAGCTGTGCGCGGTGTTGTTCGAAAAGATTATCTGCGTTGGGCAAGACATATGGAAGCCCCACGCGCCAGATTGCACAAAAACATTCGAACCGGCGCAAGGCCGGAGAAGGCCCGGAAGGCGCCGGGGCATAGGAAAGGCGCAAGCGTCCTGTAACCGGCGTTTCGAACGGCGCGGCTAAAGTCATGGCATGGCCGAACCGAAAAGTGGACAGGAGGGCGATTCCATGACTGCAACCCGAATCGGAAGACGCGTAGCCACAAAGGCCATGCTTGCGGCGTTGCTTGCCGCAGCACTGGCGCTTCAGCCTTTTTCGTTCGCTGGAACGTGCGGATCGAAGGCCTTCGCGCAGACCGCCAACTCGCACAGCATAGCCAAAGGCGTTGGGCAGGTGTCGCAATATGACGGCGGAACGTACGTTCACGACTTCAACGAAGGCGTGCTGGGGGTGGACGGCGAAGTGGCCTTCTGCATGGACCCGAACGTCGACTTCAAATCCGGGCAGGTCACGTCCTCCGACATAGGCGCAGTGGCAACTCCCGACCAGGTCACGGACATGGCGTTGCGCGCACACTTCGCAAGAAGCGTCTACGCCGACAACCCGGTGTCGGAGAATGCCAGGATCATAATCGCCCAGACGCTGATATGGGAGGTACTCTCACCCGGTCAGTCCTTCGTGGTGGTGGCAGCCGAGGACGGCGGCAGCTTCGCCGAGGTGACCGCATCCGTGAGGGACGACCTCATGCGCAAGGCAAGGGACTTCGCGGCGAGGAGCCACTCCAGGTACAAGGGGCACGGGACGCTGTGGCTGAACGGGTCGACCCAACCCGTCGCCACGCTTGGATGCGACCTGGTGGTGCGCGACGCGCTTGCGAAGGTTTCCAAGCACGACGCGGAATCGGAGTGGCGCGCCGGCTTGAACGAGGCGCTGGGTTCGGCCTCCCTCGAGGGCGCCCGGTACACGGTCGCCCACTATGAAGGAATGTTCGGCACCGCCGCCGAAGCCGAGGCTTCAGGCGCTCCCGCGCGGCAGTGGGAGTTCGTAACGGACGCGCGGGGAGTCATCGACCTCTCGAACCCCGATTCGTGCCTGGTGTCGGGAAACCTTTATCGCGACGGCTACGGCAATGCGGTCTTCCCGCTGGGGACGTACGTGATACGAGAAGCCGCGCCTTCGGAAGGGTACCTGGTCTCGAATGAAGCCAACGTAATCCGCGTCGAGCAGCCCGGAGGGACGCAGCAGCCGACCATGTCGGGCGATGTCGCCCGCGAGGACGGCGAGGCGTTCGTCACAAGCCCAGAGCAGGTGAGGCGCGGAGACCTCTCGCTGGTGAAGGTTCGCGAGGCCGACATGGCGCGCCTGGGCAGCATCCCGTTCCTGCTGACGAGCGACGCCACGGGAGAGTCGCACGTGCTGGTGACGGACGAGAACGGCCGCATAGACACGTCTTCGGCATGGAACGCGCACGGCAAGAAGACGAACGCGAGCGATGCGGCGCTGAGAGGCGACGGGACCGTGGACGAGGGCCTGCTGGACCCAGACGCGGGCGTGTGGTTCGGCAAGCGCCGGGACGGGAGCATGGCCGACGCGAACGAGGACGTCGGGGCGCTCCCCTACGACACGTACACGATAAGGGAGCTGCGGTGCTCCGTTAACGCCGGGCTTGCGCTGGTCACGCTCCCAGGCATAGCCGTGTCGCGCGACGGCGTGGTGCTGGACCTGGGCACCGTGGCCGACAAGAACGAGCAGTCGCCCTATGTGACCACGTATGCGCGAGATGCGCACGACGGCGACAAGAGCGTCTCGGCCGGGCAGAGCGTGACGGTGACGGACGAAGTGGAGCTGGTGAACCTCACACCGGGGAAGACCTACCAGCTCTACGGCACGGTCGTCGACCTGCAGACAGGGCTTCCGGTCTTGGCAGCCGTGGACGGGGGCGCAACGAGCGGCGCCGATTCGGACCCTGAAGAAGAAGCCGGCGACTCGGTGCCAGGAACGCAGGCAGGCGGTTCTGAGGACATGGATGCCTACAACGCTTCGGCCGAATGCGTCACGCAACGCGACGTCGATCAGGAGGCCGTGCGAAGCTACTGGAACGGGCTGCTTGAAATGCTAGGCGCCGTCGAAGCGGAGACAGAACGGGGCGCATCCTACGAGATACCCGGGGACGCAGCCATCGACATGGACGCGATAAGGGCGTACATGGACGAGAACGCGGACGTCTCCTCGAAGATCGTCCTTGCGTCGATGGAGGTGACTGCGACGCGTCCCGACATGACCGCCGCGCTGGACTACGACATGGATGCCAGCGCCATGGAGGGCGGCTATGTGATCTTCGACCTGCTGACCAGCGACGGGAAGGTCACGGCGACGCATGCCGACCCCTCCAACGAGATGCAGGCCTTCGAGGTGGAGCAGCCGTCGCTTCGCACGGAAGCCACCGATGCGGCAGACGGCGACCACACGCTGCTTCCCTCCCTGGACTCGGCCGTGACGGACACCGTGTCCTACGGTGGGCTTGTGGCCGGGGCCGAGTACGTCATGACCGGAACGCTGGTCAACAAGGCCGATGGAAGCCAGGTTTATGCAGGCGGAAGGCCGGTCGCGGCAGAGAAGTCGTTCGTGCCCGAGTCGGCGTCTGGGTCGGTGCAGCTCCAGTTCGCCTTCGACTCCACATCCATCGGCCCAGGCACCGAGCTGGTCGTCTTCGAGTTCCTGTCCAAGGACGGGGAGGACGTCGCCGAGCACGCCGACCTGGACGACGAGGCGCAGACCGTTTCCATAGGAAGCGTGCCATCCGGCAAGGGCTACTACAAGACAGGGGAAGGACGGGTGGCCGCCACGCCTGCATCGCCTGCGATGGTTGCGGCTGGGGCGGCGGCTGGTGCTGCGCTGTTCATGGGGCGCAGAAGGTTCATGGGAGGCCGACGTGCGTAAGGCGGACGAAAGCGATGCGGCAAGGAAAGGCGCGCGCCTGGGAGCAGTCGCCGGATGTCTGCTCGCCGGCACGTTGTCGCTATGGTTGCTGCTTGCCGCATCGCCTCCTGGCAGCACCGCAGGATACGCCAAGGACGCCGAAGGCGGCTTGGCCGCAATCGACCGCCCGGACGAGTTCCCCGAAGTCGACTGGGCCTACTGGCTCTCGGTTAACCCCGACGTCGCAGGATGGGTAACCGTGCCGGGGACGTCCATAGACCACCCGATCGTGCAGGCACGCGAGGGAGAGGGCGACTTCTACCTGTCGCATGGCCTGGATGGAAGTCCCGACCCCATGGGATGCGCGTTCCTGGATTCCGACTGCGAAAGCGGATTGGACTCGCCCAACTGCGTCGTCTACGCCCACAACTGGAACGGTGGGCGCATGTTCGCAGACCTCGCCAGGTTCGACGAGCTTCCGTACGCCGCAGGCCATGACATGGCGCTCTTGCAGACGCCGCAGTGGAAACGGAAGCTGCGCGTGCAATGCGTGGAAGTGGCGAACGGGAACGACGACACGAACGTCGTCGCGTTCGAAGGCACAGACGAGCTGAGGTCGTGGTTCCAGGCGCGCTACGCTGCAAGCCGCGTCAAGCTGGGCGCGGTTCCAGCAGGCCAAGACGCACCCTCCCGCGTGTACACGTTCTGCACCTGCGTCGATGACGAGTCGCTGGACCAGCGCGTGCTGGTGTATGCCACCGAGTAGAAGGGCGGAGGCCTCCGCAGCGAATCCGCTTGCGAGGCTGCGGTGCGGGTTTTGGCGGAGACGGGGTTCGAGGACTGTCTGAGGCGTCGCGAAGCGGCGCCGAGTTCCGCAGAACCTCCGCCAAAACCCTCACCGCGGGAGCCGAGCCCTGCGGAGAGCGCGGAGGCTTCCGCCCTTCCCGATGCGGACGCCTTACAAGTTGGAGATGAAGTCGCGGGCGGCGTCGCGGGAGCGCGCGTCCACCTCGACGAGCTGCTCGATGGATTCGACAGCCTGCACGTCGTGTTCGTCCATGACGGCCTCGACGCAGTCGGCGATTCCCAGGTAGGGACACTCCCCCTCCAGGAACGCGGCAACGGCGACCTCGTTCGCGGCGTTCATCGCGCAGGGAAGCGTGCCTCCCCGGCCGCCCGCCTGCCTCGCCAGCGCCAGGCATCGGAACGTGTCCATGTCGGGGGCGGCGAAGTCCAGCGAACCCAGCGTGCGGAAGTCCATGCGGGCAACGGGGGAATCCCACCGCTCGGGATAGCTCAGTGCGAACTGGATCGGTATTCGCATGTCGGTGGTGCCCAGGTGCGCCTTCACCGACCCGTCGGCGAACTCCACCATGGAATGGATGGCGCTCTGGGGCTGCACGACGACCTCGATGGAGTCGTAGGGCGCCCCGAACAGATGGTGGGCCTCGATCACCTCGAGCCCCTTGTTCATGAGCGTGGACGAGTCGATGGTAATCTTCGCCCCCATGTTCCATGTGGGGTGCGCCAGGGCCTGGGCCGGCGTGACGCCGACGAGCTGGTCGCGCGTCTTGCCGCGGAACGGGCCACCCGAAGCCGTCACCCAAAGCCTGTCTACCTCGGAGGCGTTCTCTCCAAGCAGGCACTGGAATATGGCTCCGTGCTCGGAATCGATGGGAAGAAGCGCCCCCCGCGGACGGAACTCCGCGTCGTCGCCCATGCGGGGATACGTTGGGTCGGCGGCATGGGCGAGCGGCATTATGAGGTCTCCGCCCACCACCAGGGACTCCTTGTTGGCAAGAGCCAGCACCTTCCCCGCCGCAAGCGTCTCGTAGCTGGCGCGAAGGCCCTGCGCTCCCACGAGCGAGTTCACGACCACGTCGCAGCCGCTTGCGTCTATGAGGTCGATCACGGCCCGCTCCCCCATGCCGAAGAAGCCGTCATCGGACGAGGCGGCCTGGGTGCGCAGCCCTTCCGCGTCGGCTTGGCCGTCGCCCAGCGCAAGCGCGTGCACGCCGAACTCCCTGGCCTGCGCAAGCAGGTCTGACGCCCGTCTTCCGGCAGCAAGGCCGACTATCTGCAGCCTTTCGGGATGCTTGCGGGCAACATCCAGGGTCTGGGTGCCGATGGATCCGGTGGATCCCAGCACCAGGACTTTCTTCCTTCGCGTCAAGGCGCAGCTCCTTCCGCTACAGCAGCGGGTATTGGATGCAGCCACCCATAATCAGCAGGATGGCCGCAGTGGTGGAGGCAAGAAACAGCGAGTCGCAACGGTCCAGCAGGCCGCCGTGGCCTGGCATGATGGTCCCCGAGTCCTTGAAGCCCGAATTGCGCTTGATGCGGCTCTCCGCCAGGTCGCCCAGCACCTCCGCGAGCCCGCACAGCACGCCGAACAGGATCGCCAGCGGGATGGGAAGGTCTATGGCGGGCACGAAGCTCATGACGACCCACACCAGCGCCGACCCCACCAGTCCGGCTATGAAACCCTCCCAGCTCTTCTTTGGGGAAGTGCGGGGAGCCAGCTTGTGCTTGCCTATCTTGCTGCCCACGAAGTAGGCGAAGGCGTCGTTGGCCCAGACGCTGAGGAACAGCAGGAACAGCACCACGCCGCCCCAAGGGCTCTCGACGGACTGGCGGATTATCATCAACCCGCAAAGCATCAGCCCCGTGTACGCCGCGCCGAAGAAGCTGACGCCCACATCGGGAATGCGCGCCTTCAGCCAGAACACGTACCACACCAGCAACGCCAGCAGCAGCCCAAGCGCCACCACCATGGCGCCCGTGAGGCCCCAGACGTAAGTCGCGGGCAGGAACAGCACCGCCCCCGTTATGCCGAGCATCTCGTTGGGAAGCTTCGAGTCGGAACGCAGCATGTAGTAGAACTCGCCGGCGCATATCCCCGCCACCAACATCAGATAGAGCAGCGTGGGGATGTTTCCTGCGAGCACGCAGGCTATTGTGACCAGCGTATAAACAAGCCCTGTGCGGAAACGCACCTGCAGGTTCGACGGATTGCGCAGCTTGTCCGGCGTCTTCTCCAGCGCCTTGTTCTTGACCTTCGACCGCTTCTCGCTGCGTCTGAACTTCTTGGCCTGCTTCTCGGCAAGCTGTTCGGGCGTCATGTCGTATCGCCAGGGAGGCCCCTCCGGGGCGTCCTCCGGGCCGTACACGATGTCAGGCAGCGCGCCGTTCTCCGTTCGCGCGTTGCGTTCGTTCTGCTGCATGATGAGGCGCGCCGTCTGCTTGCGCAGCCTTATGCGGGCAAGCACCTGCTTCTCGGTGAGTCCGTCCGTCCCCACGGGCTGAATGCGGGATTCCTCGGGTGCGCTGCCGCCGGCGGCCGCCATCCTAGACGCCTCCGAAGCGCCGCTCGCGCGACTGGTACTCGAGCAGGCATCGCAGGAACTCGTACCTGTCGAAGTCGGGCCACAACACGTCGGTGCACACGAATTCGGAATAGGCCGCCTGCCACAGAAGGAAGTTGGACAGGCGCATCTCGCCGCTGGTGCGGATGACCACCTCGGGGTCGGGCACGTTGGCCGTGTAAAGGTGCGATGCCAGCACCTCTTCGGTGAGCTCGGGGGCGTCCTCGCCTGCCTGCGCGGCATCTTCCGCCTCGCGCATGTATTCCTTGAAGGCATGGACGATCTCGTCGCGCGAGCCATAGTTCACGGCCACCACCAACGTCATGCCGTCGTTGCCGCGCGTCTTCCGCCAGGCGGCCTCGAACGCCTCACGGGTCTCGGGCGGAAGCGGCGACAGGTCGCCTATCGTCATGACGCGCACGCCCTCTTCGTGAAGGCCGTCCACCTCGGCGAGCATGGTCTTGGCGAACAGCTCCATGAGCCCGTCGACCTCGTCTTGCGGACGCTTCCAGTTCTCGGTTGAGAACGAGTAGATGGTGAGGTACCGCACACCGAGGTCGGAGGCGCATCGTATGGTCTCGCGCACCGCCTCGATGCCTGCGTTGTGGCCGCGAAGCCTGTTCATCATGCGCTTCTTCGCCCATCGTCCGTTGCCGTCCATGATGACGGCGACGTGCTGCGGGATGCGCGCAAGGTCGAGAGCGCCGGCATCGAGCCCGTCAGGCACCTCGGGGAATATGTAGGACAAACTTTTGTTCAAACCATCTTTCCAAACCACGCATTGAATGAAGGTGAGCGAGCGACGCATCCAGGGGTTCGCCTTCGAAAAAACCTGCGGCGTCCGCATGACGCCACGAGCGTAGGTCAAGCCAAAGGAGCCGAGAAATCCACTCGGCGAAGCCGAGTTAGTTCGAGGCGACGACGCGTCGGAGCGAGGGCGTCATACGGACGCCGCACCCTAAACCTCCATGATGTCGGCTTCTTTTTTCTTCAGAAGCTCGTCGATCTTCTCGATGTGCTCGTCGGTCATCTTCTGTATGGCCTTCTCGGCGCGGTTGACCTGGTCCTCGGGAAGGTCGTCGTCCTTCTGCGCGCGCTGTGCGGCGTTGTTGCCGTCGCGCCTCGCGTTGCGGACGGCCACGCGGGCCTCCTCGGCGTAGGTGCGGCATTGCTTGGCGAGCTCCTTGCGGCGTTCCTCCGTCAGCGCCGGGAACGGGAGGCGTATGACCATGCCGTCGCTGTTGGGGGTGACGCCCAGGTCGCTGTCGAGTATGGCGCGCTCGATGTCCTTGAGGGCCGACTTGTCCCAGGGCTCGATGACCAGCAGGTGCGCCTCCGGCGTCTTGACGCCGGCCATCTGGTTGATCGGGGTCGGCGTGCCGTAGTAGTCGACCATGATCCGGTTAAGCACCATGGCGTTGGCGCGCCCTGTGCGCACGTTGGCGAAGTTGTCCTCGAGGTTGGCTATGGTCTTGCCCATGGCCGTCTTCGCCTTGTTGAGAATCGCATCTACCTCTGACATCTTCTGTCCCCTCCCTGGCCGTCAGGCCTGTTGCGATCTAGTCGATGGTGGTTCCTACGTCCTGGCCGCGCAGCGCCGCCTGGATGTTGCCGGGCTTGGTCAGGTCGAACACGAT
>CAQLOA010000024.1:10635-13563 GCA_948829205.1 uncultured Eggerthellaceae bacterium | reverse complement strand
ACACAGTTCTTTATCGACCTCGCTCGTAAGCACAATATGTACATATGTTGGGGGATGGCCGAGCGAAGCCCAGAGCGCAACCATGCTTTCCATAATGCGTCTGTTCTTGTTGGCCCTGAGGGGTATGTTGGCAAGTACCGCAAGTCCCATCTCGTCCTTACGGAGAACTTCTACCATTTTCCGGGAACAGACTACCCTGTATTCGACACCAAGCTTGGCAAGATAGGTTTGTATATTTGTTACGACATGTGCTTCCCGGAGGTTGCGCGAATTCTTGCAAATAAAGGCGCAGAGCTTCTAATTTCGATAACCGGTTGGCCGAATGTCACCGGGACAGATGATGCAAGCGGCCATATAGAATACATGACATTCCAAAAAGCACGTGCAGCAGAAAATATGGTTCCGATCGTAGTCTCCACATTATGTGGTCCTTTCCTAGAAGGACACAGCATGATTCTTGGCGCTACCGCAGGAAGCGTGATTGCGTGTGGTGGGTATTCGGAGGAAATGGTAGTAGCCGAGATGGATATACAGCAAGAAATCGTGAATGCGCGCATGCTTTCAATGGGTGGAGTCGATTTGCTTCGTGACCGGAAGCCTAACCTTTACGGAAGCCTTGCTGAGCCAAACGAGTTCGCGCCATACTCAAACGTGGTGGAAGAATAGTCATTATCGCTGATGGACGACAGGCGCTTAGCCTCTTTGACAATCGATAATGCTTTACTGGAGGCTTTATTGCCATTCAGATATATATAGCTGAAGAACCAGAAGAGGCTCTTGTCAATGATTGGAACAGTAGTCGTTTCTCTGGGTGCTCTATTTCTAAATGCTTCTGATGTAATGCCGACGCAGCCAAACTCAACAACGAGTTTGGCTGCAAGGTCGGTCGACTGAACGGAACGTGAATCTAGGCTGAAGATATTTCTTTCTTGTAATGCGGCGAGAAGGGACTCAAACTGTAATGCATCATCAGAGACAAGCAACAGGGTCTGATTGGCCAATTCTGAAAGCTTGATTCCGCTCCGCTTAGCAAATGGCGAAGTCGACCCCACCAGTGCATACACGGGTGAGGTGAACAGTGGTAGTACGTCACAACCCCTGAAATTATTGTTCATTCCGACTACGAGTGCACCCTCCACGGCACCATCGCGAACAGCGCTTATGCAGTTGCCGTAGCTATCTTCGCTGAAACGAATCTTGTCGCTCTGCTCAAGCATGATGCGCGAAAAATCAGCGTTTACGCTGTTGAAAAACTGAGTCGAAACTTTTACGAGAGGGGGTATTGACAGGCTTTCATTATCAGGGGCCATATTATGCATGTCATCAATTAGGTCGATGATCTGTTGGGCTTTTGCTGCGAATGACGCACCGGCTTCAGTAAGTAGAAGGTTGGCCCCTTCTTTACGAAATAACGATAGATGAAATTCGCTCTCGAGGGCTTTGACTGCATGGGCAATGTTTTGACGGCTTGTAAAGCATTGTTTTGCGGCCCGCGTATAATTCCTAGCTCTTATAACGGCCATGAAATAATCAAGTTGTTGAGAATTCATGATTTGCCCAGCTCCTTCATTCGCATCAGCCGTTGCATCTCGAACGCGTCGTAGGGGAAATCGTTTGCGCCGCACACATCAGTCTAGCCCAATTCGTTGGATGAAGATTCCGTCAGGTATTGAAAAGCTTTTTTCGATCAAGCCAGGTGGGCAAGGTTCATTTCGACTTGGAACGGCGATTGAGCGAAAAGGGCAATTGACCGGTTACAAAGAACGACGTTAGAAAAGCGGTGCTCGGGTCATGGAAATACAACATATGCGACATTTGATAGCTGCCTCGGAAAACGCGAGCTTTGCCAAGGCTGCAAAGAAATGCTTCACAAGCCGTCAAAACATCGCACATTCCATTAAAGTGATCGAAGCCAAGTTGGGGACGACGCTTTTTGAGCGCAAGGGCAATGAGATGATTCCTACACCTGACGGAATCGAGGCTGCTTGCGCTGCGCGATCAATTGTGGAACAAGTTGAAAACTTTGACGTGATGTTCGACAAGTCATTATTTGCGTCCAAAGCGCTCACGCTTGCCGTTAGCAATAATCTCTTTGCGGGCATTCCGTCCAACGCAGATACGTTTATTCACTCATTTTCCGAAAATCTACGTATCAGGGAGTGCGATTCTGAAAAGTGTTATGAGCTTGTTCTTGCAGAGCAAACCGATCTTGCAATAGTGATGTGCATGAGAAGAGAGTTCCCAGAATGCAACGTGCGCGAAATTGCGAGCTCACAAGCATATGCGGTAGTGAATATCGACTCGCCTCTTGCCTGTAAAGACAGGCTCTCACTGATGGATTTGCAGGACCAAAAATTCTTGCTTATGTCGAATCCGCCATTTCAATACCAACCGCTTTTCTCGCAAATGAAAGAGCTTCGGTTCAATCAAGACGAGATTAGCATCATCACCTCTACAAGTTCGATGGTGCATATGGTGCGCCGATATAATGTGGTGGGCATTGCTTCAAAGAAATTCGCGACACAACCGCCAAAAGATGTCTGCGCTATTCCCATTGAGGATCCTCGATTGGATTGGCATTTTTATATTTTGTTCCAAATGGATGTGAATAAATTTAGCGCTATTGTCGAATTTATACGTGGTATTCAGCGCACGTTTGAAGAAGACGAGGGCTACGTCTCTGCGGCGGAAGCCGCAGCGCTTGTTATAAGCGATTAGTCTTCGCGACGATTGCCTGGCTGCTTTTTGTCGGCAATACCGCACGTGGCCAAAAGGCTGTCACATTCAATTTGTCAGCGTAAAAAACACCCTATCTTCTCAGCATGAACTGAGGAATACAAAATCAAATCATGCAAAAGCTATGCATGGTTTTGTCGGCAGAACGCTTTTGCAAAACCAATTGTAACGAGGAGAGGAGAAGTCCATGAA
>CAQLOA010000024.1:0-10625 GCA_948829205.1 uncultured Eggerthellaceae bacterium | reverse complement strand
GTCCATGAACGAGTGGAAACGCCAAGAAGGCGATGAAACTATCTTCAGAACGTGTGCTTGGTCGCCTCCGGGATGCCATCCCGTAGGTTGTGGCCTCCAAGTCCATGTGAAAGATGGTGTGGTAACAAAAATCGAGGGCGACCCAGATCACCCAATAACTCGTGGTTCGCTTTGCCCACGTTGTCTTGCTCTCAAGGAGTACATCTATCACCCCGATCGGATTGTGCATCCAATGAAGCGTGCGAAGGAAGATAGGGGACAGGATAAATGGGAGCAATGCTCTTGGGATGAAGCGACCGACCTTGTGGCAAATGCCGCTAAGGAAATCACAAAGAAATACGGCGCAGAAACAATCGCTGTCTTTGGCGGCACGGGACGTGAGGCAAACAACTGGTATCCCCAGTGGGCGAACCTTGTTTTCGGGACTCCTAACTCAGTTTATGCCCAGGCTGGATGGTCTTGCTATGGCCCTCGTATGACCAATACAGCGTTTATGATGGGTGGTGGATTTCCCGAGATTGACTACGCTGCCAAATTCCCCGATCGATATGATGACCCACGTTTTGTTGCTCCCGAGGTGATTCTTCTTTGGGGTAAAGAGCCGCTGCGCTCCAATCCTGATGGCCTTTACGGACATGCCATTATTGAAATGATGCGTCAATTCGGCACCAAGATAATCGTGGTTGACCCGCGTATAACTTGGCTTGGCACGCGTGCTGAAGAAATCCTTCAGGTGCTTCCTGGTACCGATACGGCCATTGCTATGGCATTCATCTACGTTCTTGCCAAAGAGGATCTCGTTGACCACGATTTTATTGACAAGTGGACGTATGGATACGATGAGCTTGTTGAGCGTGTTCAGGAGATGCCGCCTTCCCGAGCTGCCGAAATCTGCGGCGTTCCCGAAGAGCAGATATGGCGTGCCGCTCGTATGTACGGAAAAGCAAAGCCGTCTAGTGTTGCCTGGGGCTTGGCTACCGATGAATCTACTAACGGAGCTCAGCTGGGTATGTGCCTCGTGGCTCTTATGTCCATTACGGGTTTCCTGGATGCTCCGGGCGGAACAACTCTCGGCATGGGCGATGACCAGGGTAACGTTGTTCGCGATGGCGGTTCGATTTCGGCCGATGAAAAGGTTGATGACGCCACCGACTCAACCCTTGAGCTCGCTCTCAAGAATGGCATTATGACTCCGGAAACCTGGTATACCAAGCGTATCGGCGTCGACAAGTATCCTTGTGTTGGCCAGGTTCTTTGGACGGTGCAGCCCGACGAGTTCCTAAAATGCCTTGAAACGGACGATCCCTATCAGATGCACATGGCGGGATTCGTTTCTTCTAATCCTATCGGTACTGCTATTGGCGCTGAGCCACAACGATGGTGGCGTGCGCTTAAGCGTCTTGATTTCAATTTTGCCGTTGACCTATTTATGAACCCCACCATTATGGCTTGTTGCGATGTGATTTTGCCGGTGGCTTCTACCATTGAGCATGATGGAATGGTTGTGACCCATTATGGTCTGAATGCGTCCTTCTATGGCGCTCAAAACAAATGTGTTCAGGTGGGCGAGTGCAAGTCTGATGTCGAGATCATGATCGAAGTTGGCAAGAAGACCTACCCTGACTTCTGGAATCGTTTCGAGGACGACGAGGCGTATAACAACTTCCACGTATTCCGTAGTTGGCTTCCCTGGGAAAAGCTTCGTGACAATGTGGTTACTATGTCCAATGAGCCGTACTACAAGTACAAAGAGGGTAAGCTCAGGCCAGACGGATCGGTAGGATTCCCCACTCAGACCGGACGTGTGGAGCTTTATTCTTATGCATACGCGAACTTCGATGAGGATCCGCTGCCTTACTATGAGCCAGCGGCTTACGGTCCCACCACCATGCCCGAGATGATGAAGGAAAAGTATCCCTTCGTTCTTACTACTGGTGCACGCGTGCAGAATTACTTCCATTCAGAGCACAAACAAGTTCCCTCGTTGCGTCAGATTACACCTTGGCCGCAGGTTGACCTTAATCCTGAGGATGCTGCTGAATATGGAATTCAGGAAGGCGATTGGGTCGAAGTGTTCTCGCCCTATGGGAGCGTTCGCCAAATGGCACGCGTTACCCCCATTATCAAAAAGGGCGTTGTCCATTGCATGCATGGATTCTGGTATCCGGAAGAAGAAGGGTCAGAGCCCAACCTATACGGTAACTGGAAATCCAACATCAACATGCTTATGCCAAACAGCGTAAACGCAAAGACCGGCTTTGGGAACACCTTCAAATCCATGATTTGCGGCATTCGCAAGGCCGATGGCAGAGGTGGCCCAAACGAGCCTGATCATATCGTGCTTGAGAAGAGCCGCCAGGGCGAGTTTACCGTCCAAGAGAAATGGCGACCCGCCGATTCTCCTGTGGTCGACCCAATTGACTACGAGAAAGAGATAGGGGTAACAAAATGACGCAATATGCCCTGTACCTAGACTTTGAGTTTTGCTCTGGCTGCCATAGCTGCGAGTTGGCTTGTCGCAACGAACATGACTACGATCCGGAAACCAACGGTATCAAGGTTCTAGAAGATAGGCCCATGCATTATCCGAATGCACCTGAGGGTAAATGGCACTGGGACTTCATAGCCTACCCTACCGAGATGTGCGATCTGTGTGCTGATCGTGTTGATCGCGGCCTTCTGCCCGCATGCGTTCAAACGTGCCAAGCTAAGGTGCTGGAGTACGGCACTGTCGAAGAGTGTGCGAAAAAGATGGCGGAAAAGGGACGTAAGGCAGCCGTCTTTATTCCGTAAAGCGCCAGGTGTGTTGATTTTTCTTGTGGTGTCGGAATCGGCCCCCCTCCGATTCCGACATTAAGTTAGGAGGGTGCTAATGATGGGTAGCTGCGGGGCATTTTGCTCTTTCTGTGGACGATGTGGCCGTCGTATAGCTAAAGAGCTTGGCAGCATAAAGCCACCCGACGTAGCTCCTCCGGGTATTAGTGATAAGAATTTTCACGAAACGGAATTAAATGAGCCTTTGAGCTTGAAGCTACTTAGTAGCGATAAAACGAATGACAAAATTTGTGACCAAAGAATGTAGCGGTAAACAACTCTTTCTTGCGCTGTTTGTAAACATCATTTCTGCGTGACAGCCCGCCTGACCCTAGCAGGTGGGCTGTACTAGTTTTGGTGGCCTCGCAGGAGCCCTTTGGCGGAGGCTCGTTCGCGTCTTTTTTCGATGAAAACGCTTCAAACGCCGCAGCGAGGGTGTTACCCTGTAAGCACCTAATTGCAAACCGAACACAAACGCGCACCAAACGCACCATGCATCAACGAGACGATTAGGAGTCTTTTGGGTACGAAACCCAGACAATCCGCGCAGCTGCAGAAGAGGAAAAACGCCCGTATCGTCTCGTTCGACGATGCGAAGCGCACGTCTGCGCGCAAGTCTGCGGAAAACGCCGTCACCCAGGCCGTCACCAAGCCTCTTTCCAGCCAGTCGGGCCCCACTTCCAAGAAGCCTGCCGCAAGGAGGGCCGCAAAGCCTTCCAACGCTTCCAAGCAGATTTCTGCGAAGGGCGTCAAGCGCACGCAGTCGCGCAAGCAGTCCCGCAAGGAGATAAAGATCGCCCGCGGCGCCGAACGCGACGGAGCGCTTTCCATGCGCACCGAGGAAGAGATCGAGGCCGAGGCGCGCGCCCAGGAAGAGTCGCGCAAGCAAGACAAGCGCAGCAAGTCGCGCGTCCGCGCGTTCTCGAAGAAGATGCGCAGCAGCATCGACGAGAAGAAGAAGGCGCGCAACAAGGCGAAGGCCGAGAAGAAGTTCAACGCCGCGTACGGCGATTCCGGCCCAAGCGGTTCGGGTTCGCAGCCGCAGGGTGCACAGGGCGAAGGCGGCCCGCGCGCTGCGGTATACGAAGGCAAGATGGGCGCCTCGCACAAGAAGTCAGCAAAGCTGCAGGCCAAGGCCGCCGGCGATGCGATAAAGAACGTCGCCTCGGGCGTGTCCATTCCCAAGGCGAACCTGTCGAAGATGCCGAGCGGGCTCGTGCGGGCTCTTGCCGGCGTTGCGGTTTTCGCGCTGGTCGCCGTCACCCTGTATGGCCCTGCACAGCAGTACTATCAGCAGATGCGCGAGACCGACCGCCTTCAGGCCGAGTACGCGGCGGTGGCAGCCCGAAGCAACACGCTGCAGTCCACCATAGACTCGCTGAGGTCCGAAGAGGGCGTCGAAGACAAGGCGCACACCGACCTCGGCTACGTCAAGAAGGGCGAGCAGACGGCCACCGTCAAGGGCGCAAACATAGTCGACAACACCGAGTTCTCGTCGAACGTCGCTCCTGGATCTATACCGGCGCCCGAGACGTGGTATTCGCCCGTGCTCGACGTCCTCTTCGGCTACTCCGGTTAGCCGATGGTGCGCGAAGGGCGCTACGCCGCCATTGACATCGGCACGGTAACCTGCCGAATGCTGGTGGCCGACGTGTCGAAGGCTGCGGACGGACTGCCCGTGGTCGAACCCGTCCTGAAGGAATACGCCGTGACCAACCTGGGCGAAGGCGTCGACGCCACCCATCGCCTCTCGCATGCCGCGCTTGCCCGCGTGGCCGAGGCGGTCGACGGCTTCGCGGCGAAGCTGCGCGAATTCGACACGCACGGCAACCTCATGGAAAACACCCTGGTCATGGCCACCTCCGCGTCGCGCGACGCCGAGAACTCCGCCGACTTCGCCGCGCTCATGGAGGAGCGCGGCTTCAGGCTGAACGTCATATCCGGCAGCACCGAGGCCATGATGTCGTTCATGGGCGCGTCGTCGGCATTCGCCGGCGAATGCGGGGCGGTGGTGGACGTGGGCGGGGGATCGACCGAGGTGTCCATGGGCGTCGCGGGGGAAGAGCCTTCCTTCTCGCACTCGTTCGACGTCGGATGCCGCCGCGTCACAGAGCGCTTCTGGGACCGCTACCCTCCCAGCGCCGAAGCCCTTGCCTCCGCGCGGGAATGGGTTCGCGAACAGTTCGAACCGGTTCTTGGAGGCAGGCTGCAGAATGGCGTAGGGGAGCCCGGGGAAGGTTCAGAGAATCCGTCTGAGACACAAAAGAGGCCCGAAGGGCCGCATATAAAAGCGAGGGAGTGGAGCGCACGAGCCGCAGGCGAGCAGCGGAGCGCGGATTCGGTTGAACCTGCCCCGGGCTCACCGACAAACGCTCCTTTCCGCATGTTGGCCGTCGCAGGCACCGCCACGTCTGCCGTCAGCATCCGCGAACGCATGCGGGTGTACGACTCCGCGCGCGTGCATGGCGCGGTCGTCACGGCCGCCGACCTGAGCGGAACATGCGACGCGCTCGCCGCCATGACGCTCGACGAGCTGCAGCGGGTGGTCGGGCTCGACCCGCGGCGAGCGCCCGTCATCGTGGCCGGCATGGTCATCCTGCAGGAGGTGATGTCGGCGCTGGGCTCCAGCAGCTTCACCGCCAGCGAGTCGGACATACTGGAGGGCATGATTATGTATAATGCAATGGCCGGCCACGCTGGCAACTAATCCATCAATCGCACGATCCCACAGTAAGGCGCCATGGAGACCGTAAGTTCGATCCTGAATTCCATAGAGAAGCCGCCGGCGACGTTCGAAGAGTACCTCGACTCCTATGCCGACAAGGTTGGCGACATCATCAACTCCTACATCCCGTCGGGGACGCATCCCGACATGGACGAATACCTTTACGGCCCGCTGAAGCGCTACAGCGCCAACGGCGGCAAGCGCCATCGCCCGCTGATATGCTTCACCGCATGCCTGGCCGTGGGCGGCGACGTGGACAAAGCCACCTCGGCCGCCTCCGCCATCGAGCACTTCCAGACGGCGGCGCTCATCCACGACGACATCGCCGACGATTCCGAGCTGCGCCGCGGCGCTCCGTGCCTTCACCTCACCGAAGGCGTGGGGCCTGCCATAAACATGGGCGACCTCGCCCTCATGCTGGTCAACGGAACCGTCATAAAGGACCCGGCGCTCGACGACGCCACCAAGGTGCGCGTGGTGGGCGAGCTCATCGACATGACGCGCCGCACGATCGAAGGGCAGGCCCTCGACCTGGGCTGGGCGCGCGACGAGCGCTACGACATCTCGCCCGAGGACTACCTGGTGATGGCCACGCACAAGACCGCCCACTACTCCGGCGCGGTGCCGCTGGCCATAGGCGCCATAGTCGGCGGCGGCTCAGAGGCCGAGATAGAGGCCCTTCGCAACTACGGCCTCGACACGGGGCTTGCCTTCCAGATCCAGGACGACCTGCTGAACCTGGTGGGCAAGGAGGAGTCAACCAAGAAGGGCTTCCGCGACGACATCACCGAAGGCAAGCGCACGCTTGTGGTGGTGCACGCGCTGCAGGCCCTCGAAGGCGTCGACCGCGAGCGCCTGATAGAGGTGCTCTCGTCGAAGGAGAAGGACCCGGCCGTTCTGGCCGAGGCCGTCGAGCTCATGCAGAAGTCCGGCTCCATCGACTACGCGCGCACCTACGCCGAGAACCTCACGTCCATAGCGAAGAACCGCCTGCGCGACATGATCGAGCCGAGCAGCGCGCGCGACCTGCTGGAATCTATGGCCGACTGGTTCGTCAACCGTCTCAAGTAGGTGACTTCGTGAAGACCATCGGACAAGGTTCGAAAGGTGCGGCCGTAGAGGACATCCAGCAGCGTCTGCACCTGGTAGGTTTTCTCGACGAGGCCGACGTAGACGGCGTGTTCGGCGAACGTACCGCCGAAGCCGTGCGCTCCTTCTGCCAGAAGCACGGCTGCGGCCCCGCCAACGAAGCGGCCGAGGCCGGGGACGTCGACGACAAGGTGTGGGCCGCGCTCGTGGACGCCACCTACAACCTGGGCGACCGCACGCTCCATCTGCGCATGCCCTACTTCCACGGCCACGACGTCCTTCAGCTTCAGCAGGCGCTTGGCGCGCTGGGCTTCTTCTACGGGGCCGAGGACGGCGTCTTCGGCGCACACACCGAGGATGCGCTGCGCAAGTTCCAGATGAACCTGGGGCTCCCCTCTGACGGCATCGCGGGCGCCTACACCTACGCAGAGCTGCACAACCTGCAGCATTCGTGGGTGGGGAAGGGGGCGCACCACAAGGTGGGGCCGCTTGGCTTCGCCCGCGCAGCCGACGTGCTCGACCATAACTCGCTCTGCCTGTTCGGAATGGACGACTTCACGCGCTCGGTGGCCTCGCGCATGTCCAACCTTGCGCTGGCCACCAACCCGTCTTCGAAGATCCTGAGCGCCGAGATGCTTTCCGTCGACCCCAACGAGGACATGCTGCTGGTGCAGATAACCACCGACGCCAGCGACGACTCCACTCCCACGGTGGTTTACGTCGACGACGACACCCTCGCGGGGCGTCTCGAAGGCGCGATGGACATGGCCAGGGCCAAGAACCCCAAACGCGTGCGCATCGTGCTTCCCGAGACCCAATGGATGGAGGCCGGAGCCGAGCGTTCGGCCCAGCATTTCGCCATCACGCTGCTGGATGCACTCTGCGTAGCTCTATAATGTTCCCGAAGCGGGGGCATGGCGGAATTGGCATACGCAGCGGACTTAAAATCCGCCGCCGCAAGGCTTCAGGGTTCGAGTCCCTGTGCCCCTACCAGCCCTTTTGCAGAATCAGTAGAAAGGAATCCGCATGCCGCGTCCGATGACAATGGCTGAAAAGATTCTCGCAGCACATGCAGGGCTCGAGGAGGTGGAACCCGGCCAGCTCATCGAGTGCGACCTCGACCTGGTCCTTGCCAACGACGTCACGGCGCCGATTGCCATCCGCACCTGCAAGGAGATATCCGACACGGTGTGGGACCCGAAGCGCGTCGTGCTGGTCCCCGACCATTACGTTCCCAACAAGGACATAAAGAGCGCCGAGCAGGCCAAGGTCGTGCGCGACTTCGCCCGCGAGCAGGAAGTCACCCACTTCTACGAGGTGGGCTGCATGGGCGTCGAACACGCCCTGCTTCCCGAGCAGGGTGTCGTCGGCGCGGGCGATTTGGTGATAGGCGCCGATTCCCACACATGCACATATGGCGCGTTGGGGGCTTTCTCCACGGGCGTCGGGTCCACCGACGCAGGCGTGGGCATGGCCACCGGAAAGGCATGGTTCAAGGTCCCCGAGACGATCAAGTTCGTGGTGGACGGCAAGCTTGCCCCTGGTGTTACTGGCAAGGACGTCATCCTGCACATCATCGGCATGATCGGCGTCGACGGTGCGCTGTACAAGGCCATGGAGTTCACCGGAAGCGCCATCGAGTCGCTGCCGATGGACGAGCGCATGTCCATATCGAACATGGCCATCGAGGCCGGCGGGAAGGCGGGGCTCATCCCCGTCGACGACGTCACGCGCGAGTACATGTTCAACCGCACCGAGCGCCCCTACAACCCGTTCTATTCCGACGCCGACGCGAAGTTCGCCCAGGTGGTCGAGATAGACGCCGCCAACATCAAGCCCACGGTGGCGTTCCCGCACCTGCCTTCCAACACGCGCCCCGTGGAGGAGGCGCGCGACGTGAGGATAGACCAGGCGGTCATCGGGTCGTGCACCAACGGGCGCCTCGACGACATGCGCCAGGCCGCAGCGGTGCTGAAGGGCCGCAAGGTGCATCCCGACGTGCGCTGCATCGTCATCCCGGCCACCCAGCAGGTTTATCGCGCCTGCATCGACGAGGGGCTCATGGACGTGTTCCTGGACGCCAACTGCGCGGTAAGCACCCCCACGTGCGGCCCCTGCCTGGGCGGATACATGGGGATCCTGGCCGCCGGCGAGCGCGCCATCGCCACCACCAACCGCAACTTCGTAGGGCGCATGGGGCATCCGGAAAGCGAGGTCTACCTGTCCAGTCCGGCAGTGGCTGCCGCCAGTGCCGTGCTGGGACACATCGGCCTGCCGGAGGACCTGCCCGGCTGGGGCAAGCCCGCATCCGGGGGCAAGAAGATCCGGTCGTTGGCGGGAATCTTCGAATCCGCCGAGGCCGAACATGCCCATGCGGGCCATTCGCACACCGTCGTGGACGACGAAGGCGCGTCCGCCGCAGGTGCGAAGCGCACGAAGAAGCATGCAAGCGAGCCCATCGCCGACGACCTTCCGCTGAACCTCGGCGGCGGCAGCATCTCTCTCAACCTCTAGACTAGGAGCGTAAGGATGAACTTCGAAGGAAAGGCATTCCGCTACGGGCGCGACGTCGACACCGACGTCATCATCCCCGCACGCTATCTGAACACGTCCGACCCGCAGGAACTCGCCAAGCACTGCATGGAGGACCTCGACGCCACGTTCGTCGAGCGAGTGAAGCCCGGCGACATCATCGTGGCCGACGAGAACTTCGGATGCGGCTCGTCGCGCGAGCACGCCCCCATCGCCATAAAGGCGGCCGGCGTGGACGCCGTCATAGCCAAGAGCTTCGCGCGCATCTTCTACCGCAACGCCATCAACACGGGGCTCGCCATCATGGAATGTCCCGAGGCGGTGGACGCCATAAGCGATGGCGACGACGTGAAGGTGGACGCCGAGAGCGGAACGATAACCGACGTGACCACCGGCGAAACCTTCCAGGCCCAGCCGTTTCCGCCCTTCATCGCGGAAATCATACAGTCGGGTGGTCTGGTCAATCGCTGGAAAGACAAACTCGGCAAGGAGAACTAATGGCTACTTACAAGATCTGCCTGCTGCCGGGCGACGGCATCGGCCCGGAAATCATCGCCGAGGGGGTGAAGGTGCTCGACGCCGTAGGCGACAAGTACGGCGTCGGATTCGAGTACGAAGAGGCCCTGATAGGCGGCATCGCCATAGACGAGACGGGCACGGCCCTTCCCCAGGCCACGCTGGATGTCGCGAAGGCGTCCGACGCCGTGCTGCTCGCCGCGGTGGGCGGCTACAAGTGGGACACTACCGACCCTTCGAAGCCACGTCCCGAACAGGGGCTTCTTGGCATCCGCAAGGAACTGGGGCTTTACACCAACCTGCGTCCCGTGCAGATATTCTCAGCGCTTTCCCAGGCGTCCACGCTCAAGTCCGAAGTCATCGACGGCGTCGATTTGATGATCGTCCGCGAGCTGACCGGCGGCCTGTACTTCGGGATGCGCGAACGCTTCTACGACGAAGCGGGCGCAGGCCCCGACGGAGGCAACGGCCAGCGCGCCTACGACACGCTGGAGTACCGCGAGTACGAGATCGAGCGCATCGCCCGCCAGGCCTTCGAGATCGCGCGCAAGCGCCGCAGCAAGGTGAGCTCGGTGGACAAGGCCAACGTGCTGGAGACCAGCCGGCTTTGGCGCGAGATAGTCCACGACGTGCACGACCGCGACTACGCCGACGTGCAGCTCGAGGACATCCTGGTGGACAACTGCGCAATGCAACTGATAAGCCGCCCGGCCGACTTCGACGTGCTGGTGACCGAGAACATGTTCGGCGACATCCTGTCCGACGAGGCCGCGCAGATCACTGGCTCGCTCGGCATGCTGGCATCGTCCAGCCTCGGCGACTCCACGGCGCTGTACGAGCCGTCCCACGGGAGCGCGCCCGACATCGCCGGCAAGGGCATTGCGAACCCGCTTGCCCAGATCCTGTCGGTCGAGATGATGCTGCGCTACAGCTTCGGCATGGCGCAGGC
>CAQLOA010000023.1:3144-13641 GCA_948829205.1 uncultured Eggerthellaceae bacterium | reverse complement strand
TGCGGGAAGCAGCCTGCAGGTAGGGGTCGAAGAAGTTGTGCTCGGCCCGCTGGCACGCAGGCTCGTCGGCGAGATAGCTCTTGGGCATGCGCACGTCGCTGGGGCAGTAGAGGCAGTCGCTTGCGCAAGGCCATGGCTTCATGAGCACCGTCACGGTTGCAACCCCCGACGCGGTGCGCCTAGGCTTTGCGCGAAGAAGCGCGACGATGGCGTCGTCGGTCGCCTCTCCTACCCCCCATCTGCGCCATGCGTCCGTCTGTTGCGACTTCTGCTGCAGGTAGTAAGGGAGCAGGCGGCGCTTGGCCACATGGCGTCCGGGGTCGTGCGACTTTCGGTTCAGGCCCCGAAGAAGCCTGTCCAGCCAGCGCGCATCCGGCTCGCCTCCGGATTCGATGAAGTCGATTATTTCGCTTATGGCCTCGTCCATGCACACAGGGTAACGCATACCCGGCGGCCACGCAGGCCACACGACCCGGGGAGGATCCCCGACGAAAGGAAGCAGAGCATGAAGATCAGCGCACGCAACCAGCTCAAGGGAACCATCAAGAACGTCCAGGAGGGCGCCGTGAACGGTCACGTGACCATCGAGCTTGACAACGGCGACAAGGGGAAGGGGCTCCATCACCAACGAGGCCATCGAGCAGCTGGGCCTGAAGGAGGGCGGCGAGGCCGTCGCCATCGTCAAGGCCACCGAGGTCATGGTGGGCGTCGAGTAAGCCGCTCGAACATACGCAACATCCAAGAAGCTCCCATCCGGGAGCCTCTTTTGGGCAACGGTGGAGTCAGGTCACTTTGACGCATATTGCGCCAACACAGCGTGACGAAGCGACCTGATCCCACTGTCACCCGACGGCATGACACATGGACCGACGCGGCAAATCGCCCGACCTCGTCCCGCCGCACGCTTATACTCTTATGCATGGACATCGAGACCGCACAACGGCTGAACGAGGCGACGAGAGACTTCTATGCGGCGAACGCGGCGTCGTTCTCGTCGACGCGCGAACGGCCGTGGGAGGGCTGGCGCAGGCTTGCCAGGCACGTCGGAAACGCAATCGACCATATGGCCGCATCGAGAAAGGCAGCTTCCGAACCCCGGTCGGCAGGGCGCGATTCGGAACCCTTCCGCGTGCTGGACGTTGGGTGCGGAAACATGCGCTTCGAGCGGTTCCTCGCGGAAGAGTTCCCCGGCCAGCCGTTCGCATTCGCCTGCATGGACAGCTGCCCCGCGCTTGCCGGAGAGGGCTTGCGGCAGGACGCCGCTTTCCAGGAGGCCGACGTGATGGAGCTGATCCGCAAAGGCGATATGGAGGGGATGCTCGACGACATGACGGCCACTTCCTCGTTCCACCTGTCCGTCGCATTCGGCCTGATGCATCACGTCCCGCTCGACGGATGGAGGCGCGATCTGCTTCGGGCGCTTGTCGGCCACACGGCGCCCGGCGGGATCGCGGCCGTCGCGTTCTGGCAGTTCGCCAAGAACCCGAAGCTGCGCGAAAAGGTCGAGCGCACCACGGCGGAAGGATGCGCGAAACTGGGGATAGGTCTGGACGTCAACGAAGGCGACTACCTGCTGGGCTGGCAGGGCTCCGCCGACCGCCTCCGCTTCTGTCACAGCTTCTCCGACGAAGAGGTCGATTCGCTGGCCGACGAAGCGCAGCGCCTTGGCGCCAGCGTCGTCGACTCGTACAGCGCCGACGGCCCCGACGGCATGTCGAACCGCTACGTCGTGCTGCGGTGTGGCAGGTCCTCCAGGGCGACGTCCACGAGGTAGGCGCCCTCGTCGTCGCATTCGTAGACGAAGTAGCAGATCTGCGGCTCGATAGGCGTGCCGTCGGGCCGTGCAAGTCCTTCAAGCAGCGGCGCATAGCGCAGCGGGAAGGCAAGCGACTGCTCGTCTTCGTCGAAGCGCAGCCCGTCGCACCCGGCACTTTCCAACGCCTGCCGCGCGACCTCCACGTCGGTTCCGAACACCTTGCCTATCTTGAGGAAGAAGTCGCCCTCGTCGAACTCGAACTCGGAGAAGCCGCCTGCCACACGCTCGTTCTTGATGCGCACCTCGGAACGGTGCTTGTTCTCGAGCGAGCAGTAGTGCAGGCCTATTCCGATCCCCTCGTCCAGCGCCCACAGCATCAGCCGCAAGATCAGCTCCTCGGACCCGGCGACGGCGAGACCGCCCGAGTACCCGTAGTCGTACATCACCTCGAAGGGCGGGTTCTTCAGCTTCAGGCCGCGCTTCTCGAACTCGGGCCAGTTGCAGAACGGGAAGCAGAACTCCAGCAGGTTGATGCCGTCGATGCCGATCTCGTCGAAGGCGCGCAGCAGGTCCTTCATGTGCTGCTCGGCCCCTGGCACGACGGGCATCTCCACCATGACGCTGGGGAAGAAGTCCTTCGCCAGGCGCATTGCGTCGAGCACCTTCTGCTGCATGTGCGGCGGGTCGTCGTCCTTCACGCTGAAGCGTATCTCGTCCAGGCCTGCATCGGCAAGGCGCTGCGCCGATTCCGCGGTCAGCAGGTCGCCCGAGGTGTACATGCGCATGTGCGCATCGGGGAACAGCTCGCGGGCGCGGTGCAGGAACGCCACCGAGTCGTCGACGTCAAGCAGCGGCTCGCCTCCGGTGAGCCCCACGCACCCCAGCGTCTCATGCTCGCTCTTACAGCGCGCAAGCCCTTCCTCCCACGGGCAGCCGGCCCGGAAGAACCTCTCGTAGTCGGGCTGGTTCTTGTTGAAGCAAAAGTAGCAGTCGCGGTGGCACTTGAAGGTGGTGGAGAAGGTCTCGCTCCCATACTCGCCCGTGCATTCCACGCAGGCCGGCGACAGGTGCCCTGCGGAAAGCGACGCGCCGGCGTTGCGCACCTTCACCCCGCGTGCCGCCAGCTGCTCGCGCAGGCGCGCGCATTCGTCGGCGCCTTCCCCGCGCTCGGCGAACTTCAAACCTTTCGCGCGCAGGGAGTCGACGTAACGTTGCTCGACCTTCGCGTATTCCGCGCGCGCTTTGTACAATGCCTCGTTTTCCATGCGATTCATTATAATCGGGTGATGCAGCAAGCCAAGGTTAGGAAGCGTATGTACGAGCTGAAAACAGATGCGTTCTTCGATTCGGCGCACTTCCTGGCGGACTACCATGGGAAATGCGAGAACCTTCACGGCCACAGGTGGCGCATGGAGGTCACGGTCGAGGCGGCCGAGCTCGGCACCTTCGGAACCGAGAAGGGCATGGTTCGCGACTTCGGCGAGTTCAAACGCGCCGTGCGCGAACTGGCCGACGAATTCGACCACACGTTCCTCGTGGAGGAGGGAACGCTTTCCAAGAAGGCCGCCAAGGTGCTGGAGAAGGAAGGATTCCAGCTGAAGTGGCTCCCCTTCCGCACGACGGCCGAGAACCTTGCGCGGCACTTCTACGACATGTTGCTAGCCCAGGGACTGCCGGTCGCGCAGGTGGAAGTGGACGAGACGCCCAACAACAGGGCCGTTTATAGAAAGGACAGATGATGGCCAAAGTCAACGAGAACTTCGAGAAGCTGCCCGGAAGCTACCTCTTCGCCGAGATCGCCCGGCGCACCGAGGCGTTCCAGGACGCGAACCCCGACGCAAAGATAATCAAGCTGGGGATAGGCGACGTCACGCAGCCGTTGGTGCCTGCGGTGGTCGACGCGATGCACGAGGCCGTAGACGAGCAGCGCAGCGCCGACACCTTCAAGGGCTACGGCCCCTACGAGGGGTACGACTTCCTGCGCGAGGCCATTGTCGAGAACGACTTCAAGGCGCGGGGTGTGGACATCGCGCCCGACGAGATCTTCGTGTCGGACGGCGCCAAGAGCGATTGCGGCAACATCGGGGACATCCTGTCGCGCGACAACAAGGTCGCGGTCTGCGACCCGGTGTATCCGGTGTACGTCGACAGCAACGCACTGGAGGGCCGGGCCGGCGAGTACGACGTGGACGCCGAGGAATGGACGAACATCCACTACATGCCCACCACCGCCGAGAACGGGTTCTGCCCGCCTATCCCCGAGGGCAAGGTGGACGTGATCTACCTGTGCTCGCCCAACAACCCCACGGGGACGGTGCTTACCGCCGATCAGCTGAAGGCATGGGTGGACTACGCCAACGAGAACGACTCGCTGATCATGTTCGACGCGGCCTACGAGCGCTTCATCACCGAACCTGGCGTGCCGCACTCCATCTTCGAGGTGGAAGGCGCGAAGACCTGCGCCATCGAGTTCCGCTCGTTCTCGAAGACCGCGGGCTTCACTGGGATGCGCTGCGGCTATACCGTCATTCCCAAGGCGCTCGTGCGCGACGGCCAGTCGCTGAACGACCTGTGGATGCGCCGCCAATCCACCAAGTTCAACGGCGCGTCGTACATAATCCAGAAGGGTGCGGCGGCCATATACACCGACGAAGGCGCACGCCAGGTGGAGCAGGCGCTCGGCTACTACCGCGAGAACGCCCGCGTTATCAAGGAAGGCCTCGAAGACGCCGGCCTTCAGGTGTTCGGAGCGGTCAACAGCCCGTACGTGTGGTGCAAGACCCCCGACGGGATGCCTTCGTGGGACTTCTTCGACCTGCTTCTCGAGAAGGCGAACGTAGTGACCACTCCGGGAGCCGGCTTCGGGCCTGCCGGAGAGGGATACATACGACTGACCGCCTTCGGCGACCGCGAGGCCACCAAGGAGGCCGTCGAGCGCATCAAGGCCGTGCTGTAAGGAGAGCTACACTCCCTGCAGCTCGTCCAGCTTGGCCATGCACTCGTCCACCGAGGCGCCGCCGAGAAGGTCGCGCACGACAAGGCAGACGTTGCCCCACTGTTCCACGTCCATGGCGGCGTTCGACGCCAGCACGTACGTGTCGCCTTCCACCTTCTCGCTTAAAGGCTTGAGCGCATCCACGCATTCCACGCTCACGTTCTTCGACGGCGAGATCACGCGGTTCTTCTCGGCATACAGGCCCAAGGCCTCTTCCGAGAGGATCACGTCCACGACGTCAAGCGCCTCCTCGACATGCTCGCCCTTGGAAGCCACGGCGCACCCCGTCATTGAAAGCACCGGCATCTGCCCCTTGTCGCTCGGGAACCCTATGACCTCCATGTCGAAGGAGGGGTTCCCGTATGCCGTGTCGGTGTTCGCCGCGCCCCAGTAGGCCATGACGATGGGGGTCTTGCCTTCCATGAAGTCAGGTCCTTCGCCTGCGCCTTCGAAAGCCTCGCTCACAAGCGCGTTCTGGGCATCGACGTACCCCGCGTCGATCAGCTGCTTCAGAAACTCGAACCCGGGGCGCATGTAGTCGCTGTAGCGGGCCTCGCCTGCGTTGAGCGCGGCTATCTCCGCATCGACGTCTCCTCCGTTGTACATGTCGGCATAGGCCTGGGCGAACACGAACGTCTCGAGCCACCAGCGGTTCGCGCCGATGGGCGTGTCGTAGCCGTTGGCCTTGAGCACGCGGCAGCATTCCAGGAACTCTTCGGGGGTGTTGGGAAGGCCCAGCTGGCAATCGCGGAATATGTCCGCGTTCACGTACAGCCCATAGGCCACCACCTCTTGGGGAATGGCGACCAGCTTGCCGTCGATCGTGTTGGCCATGCGAACCACGTCGCGCAGGTTCTGGGCGGCGGGAAGGTCGGACAAGTCCACGAGAAGGCCTTCGCTTCCCGCTTCCACGATCACGTCGGTGTTCAGCAGGAACATGTCGTCCTTCCCGCTGCGGATCCGTTCGATGCACACCTCGTCGTAGGTCTTGTCCTGGTAGTCTTCCGCAGTGTACGTGTGGTACGCGACGGTGATGCCCGTCTGCTCCTCGGCCATGGCTATGGTCAAGTCGGATGCGGTCCGCGCCGTGTTCTCGGCGTCGGCGCTGGCCTTCTCCATCGGGCTGAAGAAGTTGACCACGGGCCCCGAATCCGCGTTCTGCACGGCCAGGTCCTCGACGGGCTTGGAAGATCCACACGCCGAAAGCGCAAGCATCATGGCCAGGGCGCAAGCCAGGGCCGAGGCGAATGCGGCGATCGTCTGCGGCAGCGTGCGTTGCTTGTCGTTCGTCATGGTGTGCGTCCTTTCTCGACGAATCGGTCCACGGCCTTCTTCAGGTCCTCTATGTCAAGCGGCTTCGCCACGTGGGCGTCCATGCCGGCAGCCAGTGCGGCCTGTTCGTCTTCGGCGAACGCGTCGGCGGTCATGGCGAATATCGGGATGGTGCGGGCGTCGCCCCTTTGCAACGCGCGAATCGCGCGCGCTGCGTCGTGTCCGTTCATGACGGGCATCTGCACGTCCATGAGTATGGCGTCGAACTCGCCCGGCGCGCAGGCGTCGAAACGCTCCACGGCCAGCTGCCCGTTCTCGACGATCTCCACCTCGGCTCCCTCCAGCTGCAGGAGGTCCTCCAGGATGCACGCGTTCATGAAGTTGTCCTCGGCGGCCAGGAATCGCTTGCCCTGCAAGACATGCTCGTACTGAGAGCCGGCGGTTTCGTCGAGGCCAAGCACGTCGGACACCTTCGCCTTCAGCATGGACGGGAAGAACGGCCATGCCAGGGCTGCGCTGCGCTGCGGAAGCCTGAGGCCTTCGTCCCGCAAGACGCCCCGCGTCTGCACGAACAGCATCACCGCATCGGGCGCACAGTCACGCAAGCGCCCGGCATCCGCAATGGCAGATTCGTCGATCGACTCGCAGACGTACAGGACGAGCTGGCAACCCTGGCCGCCGCCGGCCAGCGCCTCGTCGACGGAGGCAGCGACGTCCACTGCGACGCCCGTCCCATCCATGAAGCCTCTCATGGCGCCGGTCGGTGCCGCAACCGAGCCCACGGCCAGCATCCTCTTGATGCCCGCGCGTTCCCAGAAGAGGCCCAGCGCCTGTTCGTCGGGGATGCGCAGCTCGAGCTCGACCCTGAAAAGCGAGCCTTCGCCCTCCTTGCTCTCGACGCTTATGGTCCCTCCCATCAGGTCCACGAGGCTCTTGGTTATGGACATCCCGAGCCCGGTGCCCTGCACCTTGTTGGTGGTCGAGTTCTCGGCGCGGGTGAAGGCGTCGAATATCGTCTCGAGGAACTCGGGCGTCATGCCAAACCCGGTGTCCTGCACCTCGATGCGGATGCGCTCCAGACGCTCGGACCTCTGCGGAAGCCCTATGTAGCGCAGCCATATGCTGCCGCCATCGGGCGTGTATTTCACGGCGTTCGACAGCAGGTTCAGAAGTATTTGGTTGAGGTGCGTCTCGTCGCCTATCACGCGTTCGTGGCGGATGCCCGATATCTCGGTTCGGAAGGTTTGGCCCTTCTCGGCCGCCATGGGCGCTATGATCGATTCCACGGCGGAAAGCGAGTCGCCCAGGTCGAACTCCTGGAGGTTCAGCGTGGCCTTGCCGCTTTCTATCTTCGATATGTCCAGCACGTCGTTTATCAGGTCGAGCAGATGCCTGCCCGACGCCGTGATCTTCCCCGCGTAGTCGCGCACCTTCGACGGGTCTTCCGCCTCGCGCCCGATTATGGTAGCGAAGCCGAGCACGGCGTTCATGGGCGTGCGTATGTCGTGCGACATGTTGGCAAGGAAGGCCGACTTCGACTCGTTGGCAAGCTGCGCCGCCTGAAGCGCCTGCGAAAGCTGCTCCGCATGCTGGGCGCGCTCGGCGTCGCGTGCACGCCGGGCCAGGGCCTGCTTGCGGCGGCTGAAGGCGAACAGCGCCACGCACAGGCAGAACGCCAGGACGGTGACGCTGACGACCAGGGCGAGCGCCACGTTGACCGCCTGGGCCTCCTGCTGGATGGCCTGCATTGGCACGTATCCCACCAGGTAGATCGCGCCGCCGTTGGTCGACCACAGGAAGCACAGCGACTCCTGCCCGCGCACCTGGTGCGTGAACATCACGTTGCGGCGCTCCTCGATCCCCTTGTTCACCATATCGAGGGTCCCCGGATCCGAGATCGCGTTCGCGCGGTAGAAGTCGTCGAGGTTCACGTGCCCCGCGTCGCGCTCGCCCATCCCCTCGGGCTTCAGCACGAAGCGCCCGGTTGCGACGTCCATGAGGTAGAGGACGGCCTGGTTCCCGTAGAAGCCACGCGGAAGGGCGCGGTCCACGACGTCGAACGAATACTCCATGTATAGCGTGCCCAGCACGTCTCCGCCCCGCCCGACGGGGCACGACATCGTGTACGCCCAGGTCCCCATGGAGTTCACGTACGACTGGGAGAGGTCCAGCCCGGAAACGCTTCCGGCGCCCTCGAAGTCGAGCCTGGACGGGTCGAAAGGCCTTCCGTCGTTGGACGTCCCCTTGGATGCGCCGCAGGGGACGAACGACACGAGCGTGGCCGTCTCGCCGCTCGGTATGCGCGTCACTGCCTCCAGGGGGTCGTCCGACCCGGCCAGCTCCTCGGCCGTCACTAGCTGGAAGTCGGCCTCGCTCTGGAAGATGGCCTCGACGGTGCTCTTCATAAGGGTCAGGTTCTCGTTCAGGCTGGATATGGCAGCCTCCGACATGTCGTCGTACGTCCTCTTGGAAATCGCCCATACCGAGGTGGCCATAAGCGCGAAGATCAGCACGACGACGATGACGCGCACGTAGAACCCGCGCCTCTCCTTGATGTCTGTGTCGGTCTGTCTCATGCGGACGGTCGCGCTTGCCTTCCTTGAAGATGCACGCCTTCGGACGCCACGTGCCCGCCACGGGCGAACGGTGCCGAAAAGGCGCAGCCTGCCAGGGGTTCCTGCTAGGTAAACGTTACATTATCGAGGCGGATTATCCAAGGGAAAACCGGGGACGAAGCGGATGGGTTCCGCATCAGGCGTGCTCCATCGCCGTGCGGTACAGCCTCATGACCCGCGCGCTCGGATGCTTGGGGAAGACGAGCCCGTAAGGCATGTCGTACGGCTCGGCGAAGGGGACGCAGACGAGCCCCGGATGGATGTCCTCCCATATGTCGACCGTCACGATGGCGCGCTTGTTCAGCTCGCAATCCGCGAACAGCTCCATGGTGTAGAAGGGGACGTCGGTGATCCTGTCGGCCCCCAGGGACTCGAGATAGGCGCGCGCGGCGTCGTATTCCGCCGACACCCCTTGCTTCATCATCACCAGGTCGAGCCCGCGAAGCATGTCGGGGTCGACGGATTCCGGGCCGGAGGCCCCAAAGGCCCCTAGCGTTCCAGGGACCGCCAGGCAGAGCCGGGTGCGCTTCAGCTCCAGGAACAGGCAGCGGTCGCGGTATAGCTCGGACATGTAGAGCCCTTCCATGACGTCGTAGGACGCGCCGAGCCCGCGCAGGTAGGCGCCGGGCTGCACGCCCGCGCTTTCAAGCGAGATGATGTCGATGCGCGTGCCCGGGGCGTCCTCGATCATGTGCGACCAGATCCCGGGAAGCATCCGGCATTTCATCAGAAGCGAGGTCGCCACGCGTATGGGCCCCTCCGCTCGCTGCAGCGACCTGGCGCGCGCGACGGCCTCGTCGGAAAGCCGCACTATTTCGACGGCGTCCCGGTGCAGCGACTCGCCGGCGTCGGTGAGCCTGACGCCGCGCCGCCCGCGCTCGAACAGGACGACGTCCAGCCGCTTCTCCAGAAGGTCTATCTGCTGTATCAGCGAGGACGGGGCGATGTACAGCGCCCGGGCCGCCTTGCTGAAGCTTCCCGCATTTGCCACCTCGATGAACGACTCTATCTGACGCGAATACATCGCTTCTCCTCGTGTGTCAGGTTATTGCCTGACACAATGATAGACAAAACCGCGCTCAAAAGGAATTTCAAGCATCTACCATAAGGTTAGGCACGGAAGATAGGGGAAGTCGTGGATTTGAACTCGATCAAGCGCAGGAGATACGTCTACCTCTTCACGTCGGCGGCGTCGTTCCTGGTGCTGGGGCTGGTGTACGCATGGTCGCTGTTCGCGACCCCGCTTGCCGACATATACGGCTGGGAGATGTCGGCCGTGAAGGTCACCTTCACCATCTGCATGATGTCGTTCTGCGTGGGCGGCCTGATCGGCGTGCGGGTGCTTCGGCGCCTCGGCGTGCGCGGGGCCATACTGCTGGCGGCCGCGCTGCTCATCTGCGGCTTCGCCGGAACCGCGCTGCTCGCCTCGCAGGGGATCTGGGCCCTCTACGTCTGCTACGGCGTGTTCATAGGCTGCGGCACGGGGCTGGGGTACAACGTCACGATCGCAACGGTCACGCTGTGGTTCCCCGACCGCACCGGTTTCGCCTCAGGCGTCATGTTCATGGGCTTCGGGCTGGGGTCGCTCACCTTGGGCACGCTGACCCGCGCCATCATAGGGACGGCAGGCATCCCCGTCGCGCTGGGGGCCGTCGCGGCGACGGCCTGCGTGGTGTTCGTGTTCCTGGCCTGCTTCCTGAAGCGCGCACCCGACAACATCGGCGAGCTGCTGGGCGTGGGAACGCAGAAGGAGGCACTGGCCGCCGACGAGCTGTCTTCCGACGCCGAGTTCGCATCGGACGCCAAGGCAGCCGACGACGAGGCCGACAAGCGCCGCATCTTCCGCGACCCGGCCTTCT
>CAQLOA010000023.1:0-3121 GCA_948829205.1 uncultured Eggerthellaceae bacterium | reverse complement strand
GGGTGCCGGGCTCGTCGTTATAGGCACCTCGATGCAAGGCGCCCTCGAGCTGGGCGTGGATGCGACTTTCGCCGCAACCCTGGTGGGGATCATCCCCATCGTGAACGGCCTGTCGGGCCTCACCATGGGCGTCATCTACGACAAGAAGGGGCTGCAATTCTCCATGATACTGGTAGCCACGGTCGCCTTCGCGGCCTGCACCACCTTGGCCTGCTCGTTCTTCTTCGGTCAAGGATGGCTCTACGTCGTCGGCTGCCTGATGATGGTGATGGGCTACGGAAGCGTGGCGCCTCAGGCCACCGCCTTCGCCCGCGAGCGATACGGAGCCAAGCGCTTCCCGCACCACCTGGCCATAGTGAACACCGACATCGCCGGCGGGTCCGCGTTCCAGCAGGCAGTGATGAGCGCCTGCAGCGGCGTGAGCCTGTTCGTGTACGGCACAATGGCCGTCGCGGGGGCCGTTGCGTTCGTGACGAGCCTGGTCTTCGCGCGCATCACGAAGCCAAGGAACGCGGAAACCAAACAGCCACGGGCATAAGGCCCTCGGTATAGGAGCCCCGCCGCAACCCCCTAGACGGCGGGGCTCGAACGGTCGTCGCTGACGCCTTTAGGCGGACGCATCCTTCGTGTCCGGGGCCTTCTTTGGCGCATCTCCTTCGTTCAGCTTCGACACGTGTCGGGCATAGACCACCGACAAGACGGTTGCCAGCACCACGAATGCGATGGCGAGATACACCGTCAACGTGAAGCCGTCGCCGTAGGCCTGCGTCTTGGTTGCGCCGTCCGCCATTAGGCGATGCACATCCCCGGACATGATGCCGACGAACAAGGCCGACGAAACCGACCCGGCCACCTGGACCAAGGTCGAATGGATCGAAGAACCGCTGGTGGACAGCTCGGGAGGCAGCACCTCCAAATCGACGCTCTTGATGGCAGGATACTCGGCGCCGATTCCCGCGCATGCGAGCGCCATGCAGCACACGACCGCCACGGCGACGCCCAAATGCGTGGACACCGCAAGCGCCATGAACCCGACGAGGCACACCCCGAACCCGATGGGCACGAGCGGCCACGCCCCCGACTTCCCCAGGACCCGCCCGCTGACGAAGCAAAGGCCTGCATAGCAGAGCACCGCCGGGGCGACCAGGCATCCGGCTACGAACGGAGTGAAGCCCGAGACCCCTTCCAGGTAAAGCGGGATCATCAGGCTGAGGTAGATCGAGCTCATGTAGCTGAGGACGATGAGCGTCTCGCCCATTACGTAAGTCTTGTTGCGAAACGGGCGCATGTCGAGCAAGGGCTGGTCGAGGCGCCCCTGACGGTGCACGAACCAGGCGCACACGGCAACACCTGCGACCATGAGCGCGGCCATCGGGACCGGATAGCGTGCAACGTCGTTCAGTCCGACCACGAACGCGGAAAGCCCGACGGCTATGAGGACGACGCTCAACCCGTCTATGGAAAGCTTCTGGCGGGGCATGATGTCGACCAGGACGCGCCACGTGAAGAAGAAGAGCACGAAAGCGGCCACGGTGGGTATGGCGAAGAGCACGCGAAGCCCCCAGTACGTTATGACGAGGCCGGAGATTATGGGGGCGACCGCAAGGCCGACCCCGATGACGCCGCTGTCTATGGCAAGCAAACGCCCGGCTCCGTTCTTCGGCGAGAGGTTCAGCAGCGCCTCGTTCACCACCGGGAAGTAGAGCCCCGTGGCCACGGCCTGCACGAGCCGCGCCACGACCAACGAGGGGAAATCCCAGGCGAGCACGCCGAGCAACGACCCGGCGAACGACACGACCAAGCCGAACAGCATGACCTTCCTCAACCCGAAGCGGCGAAGACTGGTCGCGGCAAGCACGATCACGACGCCTGCCACGATGGAGTAGCCCAGCACCAGCAGGTTGGCCTCGGAAAGGGACACGTGGTATTCCTCCGACACGTAGTCGAGCGCGATGTTCATCAGAGATTGCATGAAGGAGGCCAGCAGGTTGCACGCGAACAGCACCAGTATCATGCGGCGGCGCCTGCATTCGGTGATCTGTCCTTGCCGGGTTGCCATGCTTGAGATTCCAATCGTCGTCCACCTGCTTGGTGCATGGAACCCATGTTATTGCGAAGGATGCCGCCTAAACGCCGCGTGGGCGACACGGTTGTGAAGCCGTTATCTGCCGGAAGGAGCCCCCAAGGGATCCTTTTCCCTTTACGCGTCCAAGCCTTCCAGCACCTCGGCGTAGGCCTGGTAGAGGGCGGGGAATGCTCGCTTGATGTTCACGGGCTTGAAGCTTTCGCGCTCCACCACGCACACGGTCACATGGGCGTCCACGAGCGGGCGTACGGCGTCGCCTTCGCCTGCGCGGTACACCTGCTGGTGGTAGACGGTCTTCATGGGCTTGCTCTCGCACACCGAGGTACGCACGAAGCCCTGCTCGCCGTAGCGCAGCGGGCTGTTGTAGCGGACGTCGACGGCGAGTATGGGGCTCATGTACCCGGCCTGCTCGATGCGCTCGGCGTATGAGAAGTCCAACGCCTCCAGGAAGTCCAGCCGCGCGTCCTCGAAGTACAGCAGATAGTTGGCATGGTAGACGACGCCCATCATGTCCGTCTCGCCGTACCTGACCTTTATGGGGGTTTCGGTGTGCATGGGTGGGATTATACCGCGCCGTCCCCGGAAGTCGTCAGCTACAGTGAACGGGCTTTCCGGCCATGAAACGCATGTGCCGCATCAAGGTCAGCGTACGCTTGCATTCATTACGGTTTCACCATAATATTAACGTACGTTCAAATACTCACCGTTATATTCAAATGCTAACGTACGCTATCAAGGAGACAGCGATGAGGATAGCAAACGCATCGGACTTCGGAGCCGCTGTAAGAAAGCGCAGGAAAGAGCTTGGATACACCCAGGCGGAGCTCGCTGGATACTGCGGATGCTCCACGGTCTACCTGTCCAACTTGGAAAACGGCAAGGAAACGTCCGAGATCGGCAAGGCCCTGTTCGTGGCCGGAAGGCTGGGCCTCGACCTCGTCGCGCTGAAAAGGACCGGCGAGACGTTGTGAGAATCGAGGTCTACGCGGAAAGGAACGGCGTCGGAGCGCATGCAGGCGCGATAGAGACCTCCCC
>CAQLOA010000022.1 GCA_948829205.1 uncultured Eggerthellaceae bacterium | reverse complement strand
TAGGTGCACCAGATGGCGGCGGTGCCCACGATGTACTTGTTGGAGAACAGCACGGAGGGCGTGGTCTTCTGCGGCTTGGGAGGAACTATGACCAGCTTGGGGTCGAACTCCTCAGCCTTTCCGGTGGATGCCTTCACGATGTAGGACAGCTGGTCGACCGCCTCCTGCATGCGTCCGGTGCCTGCATACCAATGCGGGGACTCGTGCATCGCGAACACGAGGATGATTCCGTAGATCACGGGCAGCGCGCCGATGAAGTAGCAGAGGCGCCAGTTCGCGTATATTTCGGCAGTTCCTCCGTCGGCGGTGGTGTAGGTCACCAGGTTTGTGAAGTCCCCAAGAAGAGGGGCGGTGGCGTTGCAGATGGGGTTGGCGACGAGGCCTGCGACCACCCATCCGCCTACCATGAAGGCGCCTCCGAACGTGATGAAGAAGCCGCGCCAGCGAGACGGCATGACCTCGGAGAAGTACGTGTAGACGATCGGGATGCACGACCCTACGCCAAGGCCTGCCAACAGGCGGAACGCCGCAAAGAACGCAAGGTCGTTCGCGAAGGCCTGCGGGAACGTGAACGCGCCGTAGAATATGACGGCGATCACGAGCGTCTTCTTGCGGCCGATCTTGTCGGACATGATGCCCGAGATCGCTCCGCCTATGACCATGCCCAGAAGCCCCCACGTGGTAAGAGAGCCCATAAGCGCGCCAGGATTGGGGTTGTCGGGCCAGAACGTGTGGGCCACGAACAGGTTCGTGGAGTTGACGATCATGAAGTCGTAACCGTCGAAGAGAAGCGCGAAGGACATCAACACGAACACCAGCCATGTATGCTTGGTGATGCCCAGAGAGTCGACCACGTCGGTGATCGTGAATTCCTTGCCGTTCATTGATCCTCCTTTTTCTGCAGCTTGACCAAGCAAATTGCGGGCCATGGCCCTTCTGCCCTAGATGCGTCGCGCTGCATGTCTGTGCGGGCGCTACGCCTATTCGGCCCGCGCCCTCTCATTACGCGTGCCAAAACCGGGCCATGGCCTGTCTACCTAGTCCGCAAGTCTAGGCAAATTGCGATGCATACATGAAATGAAGATTTCGTTGCAAGACATGCCGCGAGCGAATAGCGCTTATTCCATCCGCGTGAGGCTGTGCGTCAAAAGCGAACGCCCCTCGTCACGCCCCCTGTCGCGCCGTACAAAGCAGACTAGGCGGAATCCTTGCAGCCGAAGCAAAGCGGAGGCGTCGGAAGCTCCGCCATCCTGCGAACCGCGTCGAGCAGCACCGGGTTGTCGTTGTCCTTGCGGTAGACGAAGAAGAACGGGACGGCCGCATCGGAGTCGCTGATGTGGAGCACCTTGCAGAACGGCTTGATGCCTGCGGGAAGCCTGTCTCCGAAATTGCTTCCCACTACTAGCGCGGTGTTGCCCAGCGACGCGCACAGCGAGAAAAGCTCGGCGACGCTGGCGCAGTGGCTGGAACGGGTCTTGGGGCTGAAGCCGTGCCTTTCGCAGGCCTGCTCTATGTATCCCCACGAGCGGCTGAGGTACAACCCTTCGACCTTTGCGAAGGTCTCGTCTTTGAGGTCCGACAACGCGACCTCGTCTCGCGAGGCAAGCTCGTGGTCGTTCGAGACGATTGCCACCAGATGGAGGTCCGACACATGAAGCCTTACAAGGCTGTCGTCTTGCGGGGTCTCGTCCAAGGGGATGGGGTCGTATACGACGTCGACCTCTTCGGCTTCCAGCGTGTCGATGAGGTTGCGGTTGTACTGGCTTTTGACCTCGATGCATCCGGCACCGTACTTGTCGCTGAGCAGCGAGATCAGGAAGCCGAGCACCTCGGTGGAAGGCCCTTCGTCGGTAAGCCCGCTGATGGTGAGCTTCGGCACCGGCGCGATACGCAGCTCGCTCGCCTTCCCTTCGAAGTCGTCTACGGCGTCTAGCACCTGGTAGGCGAATGGCAGCAGCGCGCCTCCTTCGTTCGTCAGCCGCAGCGTGTTGCCGTCGCGGCGGATGAGCGTGAGCTTCAGGCTGCGCTCCAGCTGCCCGATGTGCTTCGACAGCGTCGGCTGGCTCATCATGAGCGCGCGGGCCGTCTCCGTGTAGTTCAGGCGCTTGGCCAGTTCCACGAACTCCTTGAGGTATTCCAGATTCATCGAAACCTCCGCACGGTCGATTTTCGGCATCGGGGCGCATGCCTTCCCCCGAGATTATAGCCTCCATTCCGCGACAGGCCCTCGCCCAGGAAGGCGCGTGCCTCGCTTATTCCAGAACGTATGGGGCACCCCTCGCAATTGGAATTTTTAGTATTCTTCGTGCGGGTTATAGAATCTCATGAAGCAAATTGCATAAAACGCCTCTCTTTCGATTCCGGATGCGCATCGCCGGCGGCGATGCGGCACGTGACCAGACAAGGAGCAAGCGGTGAAGATAGACTTCCATTCCCATCTCGGCGACATATTCAAGGACGCGTACAACGTCATCTACAAGCAGAACATGGTGGCGCGGGAGATGCCCGACGCGTTCGAGGTGCGCGAGAAACGCGGGTTCAAGGGGCCCTTCATGCCCGAGAACACCGACCAGGCGCTCCGCGAGTTCATAGACATCAACCACGAGCGCAGCCGCGTGAACTCGATGGAGAACATGATCCGCGACATGGACGAGGCCGACGTGCAGTACGCCGACATCCTTCCCATAATGCCGGCGCTTTCGTTCGAGGACTACGAGGTCGCGCACATGGTCGAGTCGCGCCTGCTTCCCTGGACCTTCCCCGACTTCCGCCTTGGGGAAGACGCTGCGAAGAAGCTTATCGAGGACAGCGAGCGCGGGGCTTATGGCTTGAAGCTGCACCCTGTCCTCATGATGAAGTCGCTGGACGACCCGCTGGTGGAGGCGTGCCTCGAGGGGTGGGCGCAGACCGGAAAGCCCATGACGTCGCACTGCGGGGCGGGCATGTACTACTACCCCGAGATCAACGACGACTACTGCACTCCCGAGTTCGGCGACTTGAAGTACTTCGCGGAATGCGCACGCCGGCATCCCGAGATCCCCATGGTGGCCGCGCACTGCGGGGGCACCGCCGCGGGCAACATCGAAAGGCTCGCGGGCCTGTGCGAGGGGCTGGACAACGTCTACGTCGACACGTCGTTCCGCTCGCACGAGGACATCGAGCTGATGATCTCGCTGTTCGGGCGCGACCGCGTCATGTTCGGCACGGACTATCCGTTCGGGAGCTACAAGCGCCAGGTGGAACAGGTCGAGATCGCCACCGAAGGCGACCCTGAGCTTCGCGAGCTGGTGTTCTGGAAGAACGCCAACAGCCTGCTGCACGTGGTGTAGCAGCTTTCGAGGCTCTGGATTGGCGCGTCAAGGGCGAACGTTCCCCGACACGCCCTCATCCACATGAAAAAACGGCCCGGGATTCCCGGGCCGTTTCCTTGTTTGGCGCCTTTCGCGTCGAGGTTAGTCGACGATGATGACCTTGGTGATCTTGGGCTGCTGGTCGGCAGGGATGGTGCCGTTCTGGTCGGTTGGGGTGGCCGTCGTGCAGATCTCGTCGACGATGTCCATGCCGTCGGTGACGTGCCCGAACACGGCGTACTGGCCGTCGAGGAACGAGGAGTCCTGGTGCACGATGTAGAACTGCGAGCTTGCGCTGTCGGGCATGCTGGACCGCGCCATAGCTATCGCGCCGCGGACGTTCTCAAGCTCGTTGTCGTAGCCGTTGTCGGTGAACTCGCCCACGATGGTCTCGTCGCTGCCGCCCGTGCCGTTGCCCTTCGGGTCGCCGCCCTGCATCATGAAGCCTTCGATGATGCGGTGGAAGGTGAGGCCGTCGTAGAACCCGTCGTTGGCCAGGTCCATGAAGTTCTGCACGGTGACGGGCGCCGAGTCGCCGTCGAGCTCGACCGAGATCGGGCCGTAGCCTTCGACCTCGATGATGGCGTGATGGACGCCGATGGGGTCGGCCGCCTTCTTGAGGCTGGTCTGCGCGGCGCTGGACGACGAAGCGGCCGACGAGGCGCTGGAGCTGGACGCCGAACTCGAGCTGGACGAGCTGGCCGAGCCTCCGCATCCGGCCATGCCCAGCATTCCGCAGGCCAACGCGCCCGCTATCCCTATGGTTGCGATCTTCTTTGCAGTGGACGATACAAGCATTTCGTTCCTTTCGTGCGCAGGCGCGTGCCCGCGGCTTCGGTTGCGATTTTGCCCGACCTAGTTTAAGAGTTGCCCGCGCGATTAGCTAGTGTGTGAACCCTATAACCACAATTGCCGCGGTTTTCCGCGCAATATAGAATGGAAGGACCGAATTCTCGAACCGAGCGCCCGAAGGGAGGCCGCCCCGTGGAAACGCCTGCGAATATCGACGCATCCGGGAAGCTTGCAAGCCTTGAGGAATGGCTTGCCGACCGAGGCCGCGTGGCCGTGGCGTTCTCGGGCGGTGTGGACTCGTCGTTTTTGCTGGCCAAGGCCGTCGAAGTGCTTGGGGCCGCCAACGTGCTGGCCGTGACGGCCAGGTCGGTGCTTGCCCCTGCCTTCGAGCTGCAGAGGGCCGAATGGTTCTGCGAGGACCACGGCGCAAGGCAGCTGCTCGTGGACGTCGACCCGTTGGCGGACGACGATGTGCGCGGCAACGGGCCGGACCGCTGCTACCACTGCAAGCGGGACATCTTCGCGCTGGCCATGCAGGCTGCGAAGGCGGAAGGCTTCGACGTGCTCGCCGACGGCACCAACCTGGACGACACCGGCGACTACCGTCCAGGCGCGAAGGCCCTGGCCGAGCTGGAAGTGCAAAGCCCCCTGCGCGGCGCGTCCATGACGAAGGGCGACATAAGGGAGCTGTCTCGCGCCATGGGGCTTTCCGTATGGGACGCTCCCTCGTGCGCGTGCCTTGCCACCCGCGTGGCGTACGGGACCCCGCTTCGCCCTGACGTGCTGAAGCGCATCGACGAGGCCGAGGACTACCTGCGCAAGCTGGACTTCGACCCCGTGCGCGTGCGCGTGCACGGCGACGTGGCCCGCATAGAGGTGGGGCGCACCCAGATAGCGCGCCTTGCCGACCCGGCCACGCGCCTGGAGGTGACGGCCCGCATGAAGCAGCTGGGGTTCGTCTACGTATGTGTGGACCTGGAAGGATTCCGTTCGGGAAGCATGAACGAAACGATGGAGGGAGGCAGCGATGCCTAGCGAGCTTCGGCGCCTGCTTCAGAAGGTGAAGGACGGGGAGGTGTCGGTCGACGACGCCGCAGAGGCCATGAAGATGAAGCCCTTCGAGGACATCGGATACGCCAAGGTGGACCTTCACAGGAAGGCGCGCCAGGGCGCTTCCGAAGTGATATACGGCGAAGGAAAGACCGCCGAGCAGATCGCGGGGATCGTGTCGGCCATGCAGCAGGCCGGCCAGGGCGACGTGATAATCACCCGCCTTTCGCGCGACAAGGCGCAGCTGGTGTCGGGCGTGGTCGACCTGCAGTACTTCGACGTCGCACGCCTAGGAATCGTCGGCAGCATGCCCGAGCCTGACGGATGCGGCAAGGTGCTGGTAGCCACGGGAGGCACCAGCGACATGCCCGTGGCCGAGGAGGCGGCGCTCACCGCCGAGATGCTGGGCAACGAGGTGGTGCGCGCCTACGACGTGGGCGTTGCCGGCATACACCGTACCTTCGCCCACATGGACGACATAATGGAAGCGAACGTGATAATCGTCGTGGCAGGCATGGAGGGCGCGCTTGCCAGCATAATCGGCGGCATGGCCGAATGTCCCGTGATAGCCGTGCCTACGAGCGTGGGGTACGGCGCGTCGTTCGGCGGCGTTGCGGCGCTTCTGTCGATGCTGAACTCCTGCGCCAGCGGGGTTTCGGTTGTGAACATAGACAACGGGTTCGGGGCCGGCTTTCTGGCCAGCAGGATCAACCACATGGGAAAGGTGGGCGAATAGCCGTGGAAAGCCTTCTTGTAGACTGCGGCGCCGGCGCGCGGAAGTCGCAACTTGCGAACATGCTTCTGGAATACCTGGACGAAGAGCAGCGCGCCGCGTTCGTGCGCGAGTTCAACGCGCTGGGCCTGCCCGGCATAACGGGCGAGCTGGACGGCGACGGCGCGTTCGCCGTGCTTTCCGACGGCCGCACCGAGCCGGAGGCCCACCACGAGCACGAGCACCGCACCGTGCAGGACGTGCGCGGCATCGTGGAGGCGTCGGGCGCGCCGACCTCGGTCGTCGACGACGTCATGGGGGTATACGCCGTGCTGGCCGCCGCCGAGGCCAAGGCCCACGGCACTGACGAGTCCCACGTGCATTTCCACGAGGTGGGCAACGACTTCGCCATCGGGTACATAACCGCCTTCGCCATGCTTTTGGGGACGCTTTCGCCCCAGGTGGTGGAAGCGACGCCCATAGCCACCGGGCTCGGCTACGTCGACTGCGCGCACGGCAGGCTTCCCATTCCTGCGCCCGCCACGGCGAACATCCTGGAAGGCATGCCGCACTTCGCCGGCGACGTGGAAGGCGAGCTTTGCACGCCCACGGGCGCGGCGATCGTGAAGCACTTCGCCGACAGGTTCGTCGGCTAGCGTCGCCTGGGGTGGAAGGGAATCAGGCAATGGAAGTGATGGAGGCGCCATTCGCGCAGGAGTTCGTGCGCATGGCCTACGAGGGCTGGAAGCAGGGATGGCACGAATGCAACGGCGGGAATCTTTCCTACCGCCTTCGCTCCGAAGAGATCGCGCAGGTGGCGGAATGCCTAACTCCCGGCGAATGGCGCGAGGTGGGCGAGGGCGCTAAGGCCCCAGGCGTCGCGGGCGAGCTTTTCATGGTTACCGCCGCGGGGTCGTTCTTCAGCAACATGGAAAGAGTTCCCGAACGCTGTGCGGGAATCATCGAGGTGGATGCCTCTGGCACGCGCTTTAGGCAGTGCTGGGGGTTCGCCGAAGGCGGCCGCCCCACCAGCGAGCTGCCGTCGCACCTTCTGAACCACGAGTCGAAGAAGGCGGCCACCGACGGCTCAAGCCGCGTCGTCTACCACGCGCACCCCGCGAACCTGATCGCTTTGACCTTCGTGCTTCCGCTTGAGGGAAAAGCCTTCACGCGCGAGCTTTGGAAGGCGATAAGCGAATGCGCGCTGGTGTTCCCGCAGGGCGTCGGCGTGCTGGAGTGGATGAACCCCGGGTCGGTGGAGCTTGGCCGCGCCTCGGCCGAGCTGATACGCGAGCACGACGCGGTAGTGTGGGCGCACCACGGGCTCATATGCTCCGGCGACACGTTCGACGCGGCATTCGGGCTGCTGCATACCATCGAGAAGGCGTCCGAGGTGCTTGTGAAGGTGCGTTCCATGCAGCCCACGATGGAAAGCTTCATCACCGACGATAACATCCGCACGATGTCCGAAGCCTACGGTTTGGGAATCAAGCTGTAGAATAGGTCGCCAACCAAAACCCTTTCGAACCTGGCAGGTCAAGGAAGCTATGGATGCGGTCAAAGGACAACTTACTCTCAGAGGCGTGCTCATAGGGTGCATAGGGTGCGCCGTCATAACGGCCTCGTCGGTGTACGTCGCGCTGAAGATGGGCGCTCTGCCGTGGCCGATCATCTTCGCGGCCATCCTGTCGCTGTTCCTTCTGAAGTGGATAAGCCGGGGCAAGTCCACGCTGAACGAGGCCAACGTCACGCACACCGTGATGTCGTCGGGCGCCATGGTGGCCGGCGGCCTCGCCTTCACCATCCCCGGCGCATGGATGCTGGGCCTTGCCGACGACATATCGTGGGTGCAGCTTGCGGTCATCGCGCTGGGAGGCTCGGCTTTGGGGCTTCTGGGCTCCATCGCGCTGCGTAGGCACTTCATAGACGAGGCGAAGTTGGAATACCCCATCGGCGAGGCCGCGGCGCAGACGCTGAAGGCGGGCGACGCCGGCGGTAGCACCGGCAAGATGCTGTTCGGGTCGATGGGCTTCGCCGCCGTCTACACCTTGCTGCGCGACGCGCTGGGGGTCATTCCGTCGATGCTGTGCAACCTGAGCATCCCGGGCGTCGCGTTCGGCATTTACAACTCGCCCATGATGCTGGCCGTAGGCTTCCTGGTGGGGACCGGCGCCATCGTAGTATGGTTCGCGGGAGCGGTGCTGGGCAACTTCGGCGTCATCGTCGGGGGCAGCGCCGCAGGTCTTTGGAGCGTCGAGTTCGGCCAGCAGCTCGCGTCGTGCCTGGGCATGGGGTGCATGATGGGCTGCGGCATCGCCGTCATCGTGCGCGACATCATACCCAAGGCCGCGAAGAGCCTGTCGGCCCGCATGGGAAGGCAGATGGACGAGTCTAGAAACATGTGCCTGAAGGCGCAGGTGGTTCCCAACCTCGAGGCCGACGCCTGCGGGGACGTCGCTGCGTCCAGGCGTCGCGCCCGCGGGATAGGCGTGGGCGCGCTGGTGCTGGCCTGCGTGGCCGTGGCCACATGCCTGCTGCTCGACCTGCCGTTCCTGGTGTCGCTGGCCGTGGTGGTCGCCGCGTTCGTGGCGTGCGCCATGAGCGCCCAGAGCGTGGGGCAGACCGGCATCGACCCCATGGAGATATTCGGGCTGATCGTGCTTTTGTGCGTCGCGGGAATAGCTCAGATGGCCCAGGTGAAGCTGTTCTTCATAGCGGCGCTTGTGGCGGTGGCCTGCGGCCTTGCCGGCGACGTCATGAACGACTTCAAGGCAGGAAGGGTGCTGGGCACCAACCCCACGGCGCAGTGGGTGGGACAGGCCATAGGCGGCATCGTGGGTTCGGTGGTCGCGGTGGCCGTCATGTGCGTGCTTCTGCAGGCGTACGGCCCCGACGCGTTCGGCGTGGGCAAGGAGTTCGTCTCGGCCCAGGCGAGCGTCGTCGCCACCATGGTGTCGGGAATACCCAACCTTCCGGCGTTCCTCATCGGGTTGGGCGTGGGCTTCGTGCTGTACCTGCTTCGCTTCCCGTCGATGATGTTCGGCCTGGGCATCTACCTGCCCTTCTACATGTCCCTCACGACCTTCCTGGGCGCCATGGCTAAGGTGGTGTTCGACCTGGTGATGAAGCGCCGCCGCGCGTCCCTGGACGACGAGGCCCGGCAGGCTGCGGAAAGGCGCACCGAGGAAAAGGGCATGGTCGTCGCATCGGGCCTGCTTGGCGGCGAGTCCGTCATGGGCATCGTGCTCGCCATGGTCGTCGCCGGCGGAGCCCTGCTGGCATAGCCGCCGCGCTTCCAACGAATGCGGCCGCTGCCGTCGACGAGCGTTTCCCATCGTGTTTTCGCGGGGCTCCCGATATACTGTTTCCCTATGGAAGGCAGACGCCGCACATACATAATGTTCGCCATCGTCACCCTGGCATGCGCGTTCGGCAGCCTGGCCCAGACGGTGACGAACTCGATGCTGGGCGGCGTGCAGGCGTCGTTCGGCACCGACGAGAACACGGGCCAGTGGCTCACCACCGTCTACATGCTCGCCATCGGGATCACGGTTCCGCTTGTCACGCACCTCTCGCGCCGGTTTTCTGTGCGCACGCTCATCCTGGTGTCGCTGGCGTTCACGCTGGTGGGATCGCTGGTGGCCGCGCTGGCGCCCACCTTCCTGGTGCTGGTGTGCGGCCGCATCCTGCAGGCCATCGGCACCGGCATCACGCTTCCCATCCTGCAGACCATAGCCATGACGCGCTTCCCGCCCGGTCAGAACGCCACCGCCATGGGAATCGCGGGCATCGCCATGGGGTTCGCCCCCAACATCGGCCCGCTCATCGGCGGCGTGCTGGTGGGGACGCTGGGGTGGCGTAGCTTCTTCTGGATGCTTCTGGCGGCCGCGGTCTTGCTCGGCGCGGCCACGCTGCTGCTGGTCAGACGCAACGAGCACAAGGCGCAGGACGCGCACCTGGACTTCGCGTCGTTCCTGCTGTCTACGCTGGGCTTCGGCGGGCTGCTGCTTGGGTTTTCGAACGCGGCAAACATGCCGCTGGCCGAGCCCGCGGTGTGGCTTCCCGCCCTGGTGGGCGTCGTGTGCCTGGTTTGGTTCATCGCGCGGCAAAAGCGCGTCGAGCATCCGCTGATAAGCATGGACATCTTCAAGTCGCGCACCTACGTCGCGAGCTTCGTGGCGCAGAACTGCCTGTTCGCGTCGTTCATGGGCATAACGCTGATAGTGCCGCTGTTCGTCATCAGCGTCATGCGGCTGACGCCGGTAGACGCCGGGCTCGTGTTCCTGCCGGTCACAATCCTGGCCATCGTGTTCAACCCGCTGGCCGGCATACTCAGCGACAAGATCGGCGCGCGTCCCGTCATCGTGGGGGCGTCCGTGCTGCTTTTCGCCGGCGCGCTTTCCATGGCGTTCATCGACGAGACCACGCCGTTCTGGCTGGTCACGCTGTGCCAGGTCGTGCGGGGGATCGGCATAAGCTCGCTCATCGGCCCGCTGAACTCGTGGGGAATGTCGGGGCTCGCGCCGAAGAACATGATCGACGCCAGCGCCTTCTTCACCACCTCGCGCCAGGCCTCCGCCTCGCTGGGGACGGCGCTGATGATGCTGATACTGGCCGTGTGCGGGTCTACCGCCGCCGTCGGGGCCGCGGCTGTCTTCGGGTTCCATCTGGCCTTCGGGCTCTCCGCTGCGTTCTCGCTGGCGGTGTTGGTCTGCGCCGTGCTGTTCGTGCGCGACAAGTAGGGGCGCGACAGGGGACGTTCGCTTTCGACGCATTGCCTATCAACGGAGGACGTGGGGGTTTCGCTCGACGCGTCGTCGCCTCGAACTAACTCGGGCAAGAGCGGCCCGAGTGGATTTCTCGGCTCCTTTGGCTTACCTCGCATCCACCCCCGCAATCTCCGCTGATGGAATGCGTCGAAAGCGAACGTCCCCTGACACGCTGAAGCACCCCGTATTCCCGGAGCGCTATAATTAACTGACCTGAAGACGCAACGAAGGGCATGGCTTGAAGAAGGCGCTCCTGCTCATCCTTGGCATCGTCGCCGTGTGCTTCCTGATCGCCAACGCCGACTACCTGTCCAGCTTCCTGGACACCATGATGACCGGCGCGCTCGTGCCGATAATCATCTCCATCGCGCTCATGCTTGGGCGTCATTTCGTGCAGGCTGCCTCCTACGACGCCGCATTCGAGGCCGTGGGGCACCGCACCGGCTTCTGGCACAACGTGGTGCTCATCTTCTCGCTGGTGTTCATCAACACGTTCTGCCTGTTCAGCGGCGCCACCGGCGTGGCGTTCATCATCGACGACGCCCACAGGGAGGGATGCGACGCCGGGCAGTCCACGGGTGGCGCGATACTGTCCCAGATAGGCTACTTCGCCGCGGTCTTCGTCATCTCGGTCATCGGGTTCGTAACCATGTGGGTGTCGGGCCACATGAACACGGTGTTCCTGGTGGGAGGGCTGCTGCTGGCGGGCGTGCTCGTGGTGCTGTCCAGCCTGTTCTTCGTAGGGCATCTAAGGCCCCGCGTGCTGTACCGCGTGTTCTTGCTGCTCGAGAAGCTGCTGAACAGGCTGCTGGGCTTCGTGCGCAGGTCGATGAAGGTGGGGTGGGGCCGCACCACGGCGCACTCGTTCATAGCCACGTCGAACCTTCTGGCGGCGAACCCGAAGGGTACCGCGATCACGGTGGCCTACGCGTCGTTCTCGGCGATCCTGAACATGGCGTGCCTGGTCGCCATCGGATACGCCTTCGGATTCGAGAACGTGGAGGCGTTGGTCGCCGCGTTCGCCGTGGCGGCCATTTCGGTGATATTGAGCCCAACGCCGCAGGGCGTCGGCGTCGTGGAGGCCATGATCGCAGCCATCTTGACGGCGTATGGCTGCTCGGTTGCCACAGCCGCCGCCATCGCGCTTGTGTACCGCGGAATCATGTTCTGGATACCGTTCTGCATCGGCGCGGTCATGCTGTCGCAGTCGGGCTTCTTCAAGTCGAAGAAGTCGGCCACCGAGCTGCAGAAGCACAAGGACATCGCCTGGATGTCGGGCACGCTCGTGTTCCTCGTGGGCATCGTGAACATAGGGCTCGTGTTCGCCCCTGATGCGCTCGTGCCCTACACCATGCTTACCTCCTGGGTGAACATGGGGTCGCTGGTCGCCGGCGTGCCCCTGATATTGGCATCGGTCCTTCTCATGGCGTGCGCAATCGGGCTGGTGATGCGCTTCCGCACCGCATGGGCGGTCACTGTGTCCGCCCTGGTGCTGATCGGCGGAAGCGAGTTCGTTTTCCAGGGAACCTGGCAGGTGGGCGTCGCATCGGTGCTGCTGATCTGCTGGCTGTTCTGGAAGCGCGACGCGTTCGACCGTCCGTTCTCGATGGAGGCCATGCGTGCCGACATGGCGGCCTGGAAGGCTGCGCGCGCCGAGAAGAAGGCCGAGAAGGCCGCCCGCGCGGCCGAGAACGACAAGCGCCTGGCCCAGGTCCGGGCCGACGAGGCCAGCGAGGAAAGACGGCTCGATCGGGGAGACGCTCCTGCGGACCGCGAGGCCTCCGAGTGGGAGCAGCGCGCCGAAGCGGGGCGCGCCATTGGCCAGAAGGTCATCGAGAAGGCCAAGTCCGACGCCGCCAAGGAATCCGCATGACGGCGAACGCCCCTGGTATACAATTTGCGGAAACGATCGAAGGAGCTGTCCATGGCTGACAACAACGAGTTCGACTTCTCGGGCGAGTTCGACGACATCGACAACGTGGGCGACCTGCTGGGCGACGCCCCGTCAGAAGGCGCTCCTGCCGCCGACGCCGCCATCCCGCAGCCGTCGGACGGGGCGGAATTCTATGCATGGCAGGTGTGCCTGGCCGATTCGGCCACCAACTCGCTGATGGATGCGGACGACTACCCCGACTACATAGTGAACCGCGAGACCATCACGCAGATGCTCGGCATCGGCATGTCCAGCGGTCAGAACGCCTTCCCGCTGAACGGCCAGATGTTCGTCGTCGCCATCAGCATCCAGGTGGGCGAGGGCGAGATCAAACTGATAGGCCCCGACCATCCGCGCTATGCGGCGGTGGCCGCCGTCGTTTCGGAGGAGCTGCTGAAAGGGCAAGACCGCGGCATGGTGGCCGACCTTCCGAACGGCACGCTCGTCGCCGTCAAGCCTCCTGCCGACCCCAGCAAGCTTTGATATCGGACCGTCCTGCCTGCGCGCGGGGCCTTCCTGAAATGTCTGGATTGCCCAGGGGCGACTATGCTATCATTTACGACGCTGTTCAAGTCGGGATGTGGCGCAGTTTGGTAGCGCGCTTCGTTCGGGACGAAGAAGTCGCAGGTTCAAATCCTGTCATCCCGACCACTAGAAACACGAGGCCAGAGGGCATATCCTCTGGCCTCTTTTGCTGAGTGGTGTACAGATGGTGTAAGGGAACGCGCTCCATGGCCATGGGGTTTGTTCCATAGTCGGACGACGTCCCGCACGCTCCGTCTGATTTTTTGTGTGGAGCGGGCAAGGTTCGGCATGTTGTGATACCCTTGTGCGCGTAAATTTCTACGAAAGTTGGTGTGTCAGATGAAAATTCTCGGACTGGGTGTTCCCGAGCTCCTTATCATCCTTGTAGTGGTGCTGCTCATATTCGGCCCGAAGAACCTTCCCAAGCTTGGCTCTGCCCTTGGAAAGACTGTCAAGGGCCTTCGCGACGGCATGGACGCCGGCAAGAAGGAAGTGGCTGAGTCCTCCGACGACGAGGAGACGGTCGAGACGGTGGTCGAGGAAGTTCCGGCCGAAACCGAGAAGGCCGCTTCCGAGCAGCCGAAGAAGACGGTCAAGAAGGTCGTGGTGAAGAAGAAGTCGGAGTAGCTTCTCCGACGGCGCCCTGCCCGCAAGGGCAGCGAGGCGCAGGCAACGGACGGTACCTGGGCACGCCTGAAGACGGGCGTGCCCGTGCGTTAGAAGGGAACTAGGCATAAATGGCAGACAGCAACTACATCCTCACTCCCGAAGGCCGCCAGAACCTGGAAGAGGAGCTGCACTACCTCGAGACTGAAAAGCGCGCCGAGATAGGCG
>CAQLOA010000021.1 GCA_948829205.1 uncultured Eggerthellaceae bacterium | reverse complement strand
TCTCGGGCACACCCCTAGGAAGGTCGACGTGACGCTGGAGGGGTCCATATCCGACGCCGACCCGGACATCGTCATCGCCGGGCTCGTCGACGGCATCGTGTCGTACAAGAACATCGGGAACGTGTCCCTCGAAGACGCCATGGAAAGAGCCGAACGGCATGGCGTCGGCGTCGAGGCCTTCTCGAACAACGACGCAGGCGGGTTCTCGTCCGCCGTGCGCGTGAAGGCCGACTCGGTCGAAATCGCGTGCACGCTTTACGGGCTGGACAAGACGGCCAGGATCATCAACATCATGGGCTACGACATCGACATCTCGCCTGCGCGCCAGTCGCTGGTGTTCGAGTACGTCGACGCACCGGGCCGCATCGGGATAATCGGAACGATACTTGGAGAGGCCGGCATCAACATAACAACCATGCAGATAGGCAACAAGACCGCCGAGAAGTGCGCCCTGGTGTACGTCAACGTCGAGGGCGACGTGACCGACGAGGTCATGACGCGCCTTCGCGAGGCGGTTGACCTGAAGAACATCTGGCTGCTCAGGCTTTAGGGTCGACGCCCGCGCCCACCGATGTTTGGGCCAACGGACGAGCGAATGACTACATGTGAAGAAAGGGATGGCGTATGACCCGCAAGATCGACATTTTCGACACGACGCTGCGCGACGGGGAGCAGTCTCCCGGCGCATCGATGAACACCGACGAGAAGCTGGTCATAGCACGCGAGCTGCTGCGCATGAACGTTGACGTCATCGAGGCCGGATTCCCGGTCTCGTCGCCTGGCGACTTCGAGAGCGTCCGCAGGATATCCGAGCTCGCAGGCTACGACGCCACCGTGTGTGCGCTCACTCGCGCAGTCGACAAGGACATCGTGTGCGCGGCGGACGCGCTGGAGTTCGCCAAGCGCCCCCGCATCCACACCGGCATAGGGGTTTCCAAGAGCCATATATACGACAAGCTGCGCATAGACGAGGACACTGCCGTCGAGAGGGCGGTGCATGCGGTCGAGCTGGCGAAGAGCTACGTCGACGACGTGCAGTTCTATGCCGAGGACGCGGGAAGGTCCGACTACGACTTCCTGGTGCGCATCATCCAGGCCGTCGTGGACGCCGGCGCCACCGTGGTCAACATCCCCGACACGACCGGCTATTCGCTGCCCGACGAGTTCGGAAGGCGCATCAAGTACCTGTGCGACAACGTGAAGGGCATCGAGGACGTGACCGTGGCCGTGCACTGCCACAACGACCTGGGAATGGCCACCGCTTTGGCGCTGGCCGGCGTCAGATGCGGCGCGCGGCAGATCGAATGCACCATAAACGGCCTGGGAGAGCGGGCCGGGAACACCTCGATGGAAGAGGTGGTCATGGCCATCCGCATGCATGGCGAGGAGCTGGACGCCCACACCGACGTGAATGCGAAGGAGTTCGTCAAGGCGTCGCGGCTCGTCAGCTCCATCACGGGGATGATGGTGCAGGCGAACAAGGCGATCGTCGGCGCCAACGCCTTCGCGCACTCCTCGGGCATCCACCAGGACGGCGTCCTGAAGAAGCGCGATACCTACGAGATCATCGACCCGGCCGACGTCGGCGCGGGCCAGAGCCAGATAGTGCTCACCGCCAGAAGCGGGCATGCCGCGCTCAAGCACCGCCTGGAGGACCTGGGATACGAGTTCGACGACGCGAAGCTGGACGAGCTGTACGAGGCGTTCCTGAACCTTGCCGACAAGAAGAAGGAAGTGTACGACGAGGACCTCGAGTCGCTCGTGAACGAACGTGACCGCGAGGCCGACGCCCTGTACAAGCTGGACAGGCTTCAGATCAGCTGCGGATTCCCGCTGAAGCCCACGGCAACCGTCACGCTTGTCGACCCCGAAGGCGAGCACGTGACGGTCTGCGAGTGGGGAACAGGGCCCGTGGATGCGGCATTCAAGGCCATCGACAAGGTGATCCGCAGGAATGTCGACCTCACCGAGTACTCGGTCACGTCCGTAACGCGCGGTATAGACGCCCTGGGCGAGGTCACAGTGCGCATCAAGGACGAGGAAGGCGGCATGTACATCGGGCGCGGGGCCGACGGAGACATCATCGTGTCGTCCGGGAAGGCCTACCTGAACGCCCTCAACAGGATGCTGGAGGACAACAAGCGCTAGGGCGCACCAGCCAGAGGATGCACGTACAGGCCGGCCGCGGGAGCCTGCCGCGGCCCGAAGTGAGTCAGGAGAGCGGCATGAAGCGCGATTTCCCAAATCTCTGCAAGCCTATCGAGATAGGAGGGCTCACTTTCCGCAACCGCATGTGCTCGGCCCCCATGGGTGCGACCGACATCACCGCGGAAGGCTCTCCAGGGCCTAGGACGTTGGGTTTCTACGAAGCCCGCGCGAAAGGCGGGGCAGCTTGCGTGACGGTCAGCGAGCTGGTCGTGCATCCCGCGACCGACGGATCCCAGATGCTGCACCTGTCGCTGTCCACCCCGGGCCAGCTGGGAGCATTCGCGTACGTTGCGGACGCAATCAAGCGGCACGGTGCGGTTGCCTCCATCGAGCTCTCGCATTCGGGACAGTATGCCGGAACGTACATGGTGGACAAGAAGTCGAAGGGGGATCTGTGCCAGTACGGCCCTTCCGACGGCGTGAGGCCCGACGGCATCCCCGTCAAGGCGCTCACACACGACCAGATCGACGAAATCGTCGCCGCCTACGCAAATGCTGCGGCCCTCGCCAAGCGCGCTGGCTTCCAGATGTGCATGGTGCATGCCGGCCACGGCTGGCTCATCAACCAGTTCCTGTCGCCCTGGTTCAACAAGCGCGACGACGAGTACGGCGGAATCCTGGAGAACCGCACGCGCTTCGCCAGGCGCGTTCTTGAAGCCGTGCGCGAGGCGACGGGCCCGGGCTTTCCCATAGAGCTTCGCATCAGCGGATCCGAGCTGTTCGACGGCGGATACGGCGTCGACGAAGGCGTACGCATCGCGCAGGAGCTGGAGGACTGCATAGACCTGCTCCACGTCTCCGCAGGGTCCTATCAGTTCGGATTCTCGATAACCCATCCCTCGATGTTCCGCGAGCATGGCTGCAACGTGCACCTTGCGGCCGAGATCAAAAAGCATGTGTCGGTCCCCGTTGCATGCGTCGGGGGCCTGAGCGACCCCGAGCAGATGGAGGCCATCATCGAGCGTGGGGACGCAGACGTGTGCGTGATGGCTCGCGCCCTTCTGGCCGATCCCGAGCTGCCCAACAAGGTGATGGCCAACAAAGCCGACGAGATCGTGCACTGCCTGAGATGCTTCGTGTGCATGGCCGAGCGCCCCATAACCCAGACGCGGCGCTGTGCCGTGAACCCGCGCATCGGCCGCGAGCTCGAGGGCCTTTCCGTGACCCCTGCAAAGGCGAGGAAGCGCGTGCTTGTGGTGGGAGGCGGCATAGCAGGGATGGTGGCCGCCCACACCGCCGCCCTGCGCGGGCACGAGATGCTGCTGTGCGAGGCCACCGACAGCCTAGGCGGCATCCTCAAGACCGAGAAGGCGCTGCCGTTCAAGCACGACATGTACCGGCTTGGCCTCACCTACGAGACGCTGTGTCGCAACGCCGGGGTGCGCATCATGACCAACCGGACGGTCGACGCGGACTACGTCGAGTCGATTGCCCCGGATGCGTGCATAGTCGCGGTGGGGTCGGAGCCAATGAGGCTCCCCATCCCGGTCGAGGAAGGGTCTTACGTGCTGTCCCTCGACGACCTCTACCTGACCGATGCCGACCCCGAAGGCAGCGTGTGCGTCATAGGGGGCGGCCTTTCCGGCTGCGAATGCGCGCTTAACCTGGCGCGGCAGGGCAAGGACGTGCACCTGGTCGAGATGCGCGACGAGCTTGCCCCCGACGCAAACATACGCCAGAGGCCCATCCTTCTCGCCGAGCTGGAAGGGGAGGACATCCATGTCTTGACGGGCACCGCCGCGCGGAAGGTGACCCCCGAAGGCGTGCAGGTCGAGGGTCCGAACGGCTCCGAGGTGGTGCCGTGCGACGCCGTCGTGTGCGCCATCGGGCAACGTTCGCGCACCAAGGCCGTCGACTCGCTCCGCGACTGCGCGCCGTTCGTCCGCGTGGTCGGAGACGCCCTGCGTCCTGCCAATATAACCCTTGCCGTGTACGAGGCTTTCCATGCTGCGTTGGATGTATAACACTTGCCAGCTTATGGTACAATTTTTCTCACGACTGTATACGCAATAGCAAAACGGGGAACAACTGTATGTCGTTTTGGGATAGATTCGCTGGCTTCGGTTCGTCCATGTCGCCGGACATGGCCATCGACCTCGGCACTGCGAACACCTTGGTGGCCATAACCGGGGAAGGCATCGTGATCAACGAGCCCTCCGTCGTGGCCATAGAGAAAAGCACCCACAGGGTTCTGGCCGTCGGACACGAGGCCAAGAACATGATCAACCACACGCCCGACGCCTTTTCGGCCGAGCATCCGCTGAAGGACGGCGTCATCGCCGACTACGACGTGACGGAAGCCATGCTTTCGGCGTTCATAAACAAGGCGTTCGAGCGCAAGTATCCATGGCAGGCCAAGCCCCGCATCGTCATATGCATACCCTGCGGCGCGACCTCCGTCGAGAAGCGCGCCGTCTTCGAGGCCTCCATCCAGGCCGGCGCCAGGCAGGCCTATCTCATCGAGGAGCCCATGGCCGCCGCGATGGGCGCCGACCTTCCGGTGACCGAGCCCACCGGCTCGATGGTCGTCGACATCGGCGGCGGAACCACCGAGGTCGCCGTCATCTCTCTTGGTGGCATCGTGTCGTCCTCGTCGCTGCGCCTTGCCGGGAACAGGCTCGACGAGGCCATAGCCGTGCACCTGCGCGACTTGCTCGGCATCAAGATCGGCGAGCGCACCGCCGAGGTAATCAAGATCAAGATCGGGTCCGTGCTTCCCTTCGAGGACGGCCGCGAGCGCGACATGATCATATCGGGGCAGGACGTCTACACCGAGCAGCCCAAAGAGGTCACCATCCAGTCCGAGGACGTCCGTGCGGCCCTGCAGGCGCCCATCGAGGAGATGGTGCTCCACATCAAGGAGACCTTCAAGACCACGAACCCCGACCTGGCGTCCGACATCATACAGAACGGCATCCTGCTGACCGGAGGCGGCGGCCTGCTCTCGGGCCTCGACCGCTACCTTACCAACGAGCTCGAAATCCCCGTCTGGGTGAGCGAGTCGGCCCTCACCAACGTCGTGTCGGGCTGTCTGAAGGTTTTGGAGACCCCGACGGCGCTCAGGCAGACCTTGATGCGCTCGAAGTAAGTGGCTCTCAACTTCCAGAACACCGGCCATACCCGGCTTGCGCGAATCCTGCTGGTCGTGTTTTTGGCCGCGTCCATCCTGCTCATGACGGTCTATGCCGCGGAAGGCCAAGGCGGGTTCCTCCACGGGCTCCAGACGCAGCTCCATGCCATCTCTGCACCGTTCCAGACGATAGGGACGTCGGGAGGCGCGCTGGCCGAAGGCGCCAGCGAGGCGGTCGGCGACGCCACTGCGGACGCCGGCACGCTTTCCGAGCTGAAGAGACAGAACGAGGAACTCACCAACCTGCTTGCCCAGACCGAGGAGTACCGCCTCGAAATCGAACGGCTGCAGGGGCTCCTCAACCTCAAGGAGACGTACAGCATCGACGGCGTGTCAGGCCGCGTCATCGGCCACTCCACCGACGCATGGAACCAGACGATCACCATCGACATCGGTACGTCAAGCGGCGTGGAGGCAGGCCTCACGGTGGTTGGCCCAAGCGGCGTCGTGGGGCAGGTGGTGTCGTGTTCTGCCGGGTCGTCCACCGTCCGGCTGCTAAGCGACCCCAATTCGGGCGTGGCCGCCATGATCCAGTCGGTCCGCGCGGAGGGAATCGTCCGCGGCTCGCTCAACGGCCTGCTCTACCTCGAGAACGTCGACGAGGACATAGTCGTCGAAGTCGGCGACGTGGTGCTCACGAGCGGGTTGGGGGGAAGCTTCACGCGTGGGCTGCTCATAGGGCAGGTGGTCAGCGTCACAGGAAAGGCCTCTGACGACACAAGGACGATAATCGTCGCGGCCAACGAGAAGGCTGCCTCCCTTGAGGAGGTCATGGTCGTTTTCAGCGCATTCTCGGACGCTGGCGAGTCGGGCGACGCGGCGGGTTCGAGCGGTTCGGGCGACCAGACGTCCGGAGACGGCGACCAGGGCTCCCAGGACGGCGACGAAGGCGACGGTGGTTCGCAGTGACGCCCATGGCGGAAAGACTGCCCGTGGCCGTAGGCGCCGTCGTGGCCGTGCTGCTGCAGGTCGTAGTGGCCCCCAACGTGCATGTCTTCGCCGCGGCACCCAACTTCATCCTGTGCTACGTCGTCGCGATAGCGGTCGGCAACGCCCGGAAGGTGGGATACGTCATGCCCTTCGTATGCGGGCTGCTGTACGACCTCTTAGGGTCGGGGCCGGTGGGCGCCATGGCCTTCGTGTGCGTCGCCGTGACCTTTTTGGCGTCGCTTGCCTTCCAGGCCCTCGACAACGAAACGCTGTTCATCCCGCTCGCGATCGTCCTGGTGTCGTGCTTCCTGGCCGAGCTTGGCTACGGTCTTTTGATGATTGCATGTGGCATGGATGTCAGTTTGCTGGATGCTTTGCTGCAGGTGTGTCTGCCTTGCGGCCTGTATGATACGGTCTTGTCGATGATTGCCTACCCGCTCGTGCTCAGGTTCGTGCTGAGAGGCAAGCAACAGAACGAGATGACCATTATCGATACGGGAATCGACTAGGTTTCGAAATGCTCGAAGGAATCATTGCGGCCATAGCAACCGTGCTCGTCGTGGCGTCCATTGCGCTGCTCGTTTACATCCTAAGGGGCAGGAGCAGCCGCTCCGACATCGTGTCCAACGACGAGATCGAGAGCATCGAGACCTACGGCGTGGGCTCTGCGTCCCCGGCAGGCGCGTCGGCGTCGCCCGGGGGAGCCCCGGGCGTGCACGTGAAGACGTCCGAGGAGTCGCTTGCGAAGCCGTCGCAAAGGCTATCGGGACGGTTCGGGGGCCTGGCGGCCTTCGTCGCCGCCGTGTTCGCCGCGCTCGGCGCCAAGCTCTGGTCGATGCAGCTGCTTGGCAACGCCGGATACGCCGACGAGGCGCGCGAGAACCTGATGAAGACGGTCTCTACCCCTGCGCCGCGCGGATGCATCTACGACAGGCACGGGCGCGTGCTGGTGAAGAACAACCCCAGCCAGACCGTGCTGGCCGAGGCGTCCGTGGCCGACGATAACGACGTCATCAAACGCCTGTCCGCCGTGCTGGGAATCCCCGAGGGCGTCGTGAGGCAGCGTGTGAAGGACGAGTCCCAAGGCGCGCAGAGCCAACGCGTGGTGGCGTCGGGCGTGCGCCTGCGCGACGTGGCGTTCATATCCGAGCACAGCGACGCCTACCCCGGCATATCCATCGAGCAGCGCACTCTCAGGGAATACCCCTACGGTGCGCTTGCGGCGCATGCGCTGGGGTACACGGGTGCGCCGACCGAGGAGGAGCTCGAGAAGACACCCAAGGGCCGGGTCATAGAGTCGAACGACATAATAGGGAAGAGCGGCGTCGAGCTGTACTACGACGGCATCCTGTCCGGAGAGAAGGGGTCGCGGCGCATGGTGGTCGACGCCGCCGGCAAGGTGGTGAACGTGGTGGGCGAGACGGACCCGCAGAAGGGGTCCGACGTCCACCTCTCGCTCGACCTTCATGCCCAGTACGTGGCCGACAAGGCCCTGGCCGAGACCATAGCCCCCGAGGGCGACATCGGAACCGGCGCAGGCGTGTCGGCGTCGGTCGTGGCAATGGATCTGCGGGACGGCGGCATAACAGTGATGGCCAACTACCCGACGTATGACCTCACGCACCTGACCGACGGGATCCCGCAGGACATCTGGGAGCTCTACAACTCGGAGGAGTCGCACTCGCCGTTCATCAACAGGGCGATAAACGGGCAGTACCCTCCGGCTTCCACCTTCAAGGCGTTCACTGCGATGGCGGGACTCGCCTACGGGTTCGCTAACTACGGAAGCACCTGGAGGTGCACCGGCGAATGGGACGGCTTCGGCTCGGGCGACATCCAGAAATGCTGGGAACTCAAGGGGCACGGCACGCTTGACCTGCATGGCGGGATCGTTAACTCCTGCGACGTCGTGTTCTACGACATCGCGAAGTCGTTCTTCGACCACGGCCCCGAGGGGACGGGTGAGCTTTCCGAGACCGCGCTTCAGGAATACATCCGGCAGTACGGCTTCGGCGACGCGACGGGCATCGACCTCGACGGCGAGTCGACGGGGCGTGTTCCCACGCCCGAATGGAAGGCCGACCAGTGGCGCAACGTCCCGTCTGAGGCCCTTTGGCTGGGCGGCGACTATTCGAACATGATCATCGGGCAGGGCGACATGCTTGTGACCCCAGTGCAGCAGGCATGTGCGTATTGCGCGATAGCCACAGGGCGCATATTGAAGCCGCACCTCATAAAGGAGGTTCGCAACGGGGCGGGCGATGTGGTGTTCTCGGCCGAGGCCGAAGTGGTTGCCGAACCCGACGTGGACAACGACCATCTGGAGTACGTGCGTCGGTCGCTCCACGACATGCTGGCTTCCAACAACATGCTGAGCAGCATGTATGCAAGGCTGGGCGTGGACGCCGCGGCGAAGTCCGGAACCGCCGAGCACACCGACCGGGAGGACGACGCCTGGTTCGCCGCCTATGCGCCATACGATGACCCGCGCTATGTCTGCGTGTGCGTCGTGGAGCAGGGCGGAAGCGGAAGCACAGTGGCAGGCCCCATAGTTGGCAAGGTCCTTGCGGCGCTGCAGGAAAGCGACGAGAACCCCGAGGCCGAAGCCGGGTACATCGGCGGGTCTTCCGGCGTCTCCCGGGTCAAGGAGTTCAAAGGCGGCGGGGGGCGCCAGGACTGACATGCCTCTTCCGCAGATAGACAGCGTCGTCGCGAAGCCCAAGCACGCGATGCCTTACAACGCGAAGCGAAAGTCGAAGCTTGCCACCTACGTGTGCATGCCCCTTGCCGTCGTGGTCTTGCTCCTGGTTGCCTACGGCCTCCTCATATGCTGGTCGGCAACCAGCAACGACACTGCGTACAGTTTCACGAACCAGCTGGTGGGCGTGCTTGGCGGCCTTGTGGTCATGGCGGCAGTGACCGCGTTCGACTACCGCAAGTTCACCGGGATGTACGTCGTGATGCTCGTCGTCAGCTGCGTGCTGATCCTTTCACCGCACCTGCCCATCATCGGCGTGAACGCAATGGGGGCGCAGTCGTGGATAAGGATCGGCGTGCAGGTGCAGCCTGGCGAGTTCGCCAAGGTCACCATCGTGCTGTTCGCCGCCAGCCTCGTTGCCAGGTACGGCGGCAAGCTGAACGACCTGCGCGAGTACTGCAAGGTGGTCGGCCTGCTGGTCGTGCCGTTCCTCTGCATAATGACGCAGCCCGACCTTGGCACCGGGCTCGTCTACCTGTTCATCGCCGCCACTACGCTCGTCATGGGCGGCGCGAAAACGAAGTACCTGCTGGTGTCGCTCGGCATCTTCGTGGCAGCCATCGTCTGCGTGTTCGCCCTCGATGAGCTTCTGAAGTACCAGACAGAGGACGGGTCCACCGAATACAGGCTGTTGAAGCAGTACCAGCGCTCGCGGCTTCTCGTGTTCCTCAACCAGGACTCGCTGGAGGCCACCGACGAGGGTTACAACCTGAAGCAGGCCATGATCGCCATCGGGTCGGGCGGGCTGTTCGGAAAGGGGCTGGGAGCGTCCACGCAGTCCGCGCTCGGGTTCCTTCCCGAGGCCCCGACCGACTTCATATTCTGCGTGCTGGCCGAGGAGTTCGGCTTCGTGGGCGTCGTCGCGCTGCTCGCGCTCTACATAGCCATGGTTGCCATATCGCTGCACATCGCCCGCAGCTGCGACAACCTGTTCGGGATGCTGGTGATATGCGCCATTGTGGGGATGTGGATGTTCCAGATCCTCGAGAACGTCGGCATGTGTTGCGGATTGATGCCGATCACTGGAATTCCTTTACCTTTCGTCAGCTATGGTTCATCATTTATGCTCGTCAACTTCGCCATGCTCGGGCTTATAGGCTCGGTGTATTCGCATGAGAACCGCGTCGGGAAAGGGATGAAGTATGCAACTGCCCGTTAACGTCTCGGAGGTGCTGAAGATAGCGACCGACATGAAGGAGGTCGCGAACACCCCCATATCCGTGTCGATATACATCGACGACACGGCCCCTGGTGCGCTGGTAGGCCATGTGCGCTCGGCATTCTCCAGCGCGGCCGAGCACACCAGGGTCACCATCGACTACCTCGACGACGACTCGATAAACATCAAGAGCAACGAGGACGCGGGCATACTCGTCGCAGGAGACTCGCCCCGCATCGGCGAGGAGGCCAGGCGCCTGCGCGAGGCCGGCATTCCTGCAATGGTGGTGTGCGCCGACCCGGCCAAGGTCGAGTCCATCGCGCATGAGGCGGGACGCCCCATTCCTGCAGGCGACGTCGTGGCCCCCGTGAGGCTGGAGTCGAAGCTGGTGGCGAGCATCGCATCGAAGATACCCTTCGTCGGCGCAGCAGGAGCGTCCAGGCAGGGCGCCGAGCGTGTGCAGGACACCCCCGACGGGCCCGTGGTCGAGGCCGTGGGTGACGATTCTTCCGTCGGCGCAGTCGCGCTTGACGAGGAGTCGTTCAGGGTGCTCGACACGCGCATGGGCAAGTGGGTGATATCCGCAATAAAGGACAAGGACCTCGCCTTCGCCATGTCGTTCCCGTTCATCAGAAGGCCGTTGGCCGAGGACGCGATAACCGCCACGTCTCTTCAGAACTGCGCCGTGGGCCTGGTGCCGTTCCTCCCAGGGGCAGACATGCCCATAATGACGCTGAACCAGGTTAAGATGACCCTGCAGATCGCCACCGCGTACGGCCAGCCGTTAGACGCCGACCGCGTGAAGGAGATAGCGGTCATCGTGGCCGGCGCGTTCCTGTGCCGCAACGTCGTGCGCACCGCCACGAAGGCCATCCCCTTCGCGGGCTGGGTCATCAGCGGAGGCATGGGATTCGCCGCCACCGAGGCCATGGGGCGTGCGACGGTCGAATACTTCGAGGCCGGAGGCGACATCGTGGGGGTTGCCAGCGTGATGCAGACCGCCCGCGACGCGGCGATGAAGGCGTCGAGACAGGCGGCTGATTCCCCAGCCGGACAAAGCCTCATCGCAAAGGCCAGGCAGCTGGCAGGCGACTTAGCCGCGGCGGGCAAGGCGAAATAGCACGTGGCAGCAACGAATTGCGTCTGGGGCGACATAGAGCCCCTGCTTCCCCTGGTGGAGAGGCCGTCGAGGTACATCGGCGGCGAATGGGTCGCGGGAGCCTGCGAAGGCGAACGCTGCGCCGGTGTCGAACGCGAGACGGACGAGGGCGCTGCCTGCACCGTCGATCGCGAGGCCCGGGGGCAGGACGGGTTCTCGTTCTGCATGATCTACCCGGACACCTACGAACTCGGGCAGCCCAACCAGGCGCTCCGCATCCTTGTGAACGTCGTCAATGCCGCAGGCGGCATGCATGCCGAGCGCGCGTTCCTTCCCGCGGTGGACATGATAGGGCTGATGCGCGAGAGGGGAATCCCTCTGTTCTCCCTGGAAAGCTTCCGCCCCGTGCGCGACTTCGACGTGGTGGGGATCACGATGCCTCACGAGCTCGCAGCCACGAACGTCCTGGAGGTCTTGGACCTTGCCGGCATTCCGTTGCGTGCGCAGGACAGGGCGCAGGAGGACCCCATAGTCGTCGGCGGCGGCCCTTGCGCGTTGAACCCCGAGCCCTACGCCCCCTTCTTCGACGCCATAACCATAGGCGAGGGCGAGGAGGCCACGCCGGAGCTTCTGCGCTGCATTCGCGAGGCCAGGCGACGGGGGGCAAGCAGGGACGAGATCCTGCTAGCCATGGCAAAGGTTCCCGGCACGTACGTTCCGTCGCTGTACGACCCTGTGCCTGAGGACGAGGCCCAGAAGGAGGGTCGCTGGGTGAAGCCTTCCGCTGAAGGCGTGCCCGAGGTCGTGTTCAAGCGTGTTTTCGAAGGATTCGCCGAGTCCGATGCGTGGGAGCCCATGACGGTGCCCTACATGGAGATAGTCCACGACAGGCTGAACGTCGAGATACTTCGCGGGTGCGCCCGCGGATGCCGCTTCTGCCAGGCGGGAATGATGTACCGTCCCGTGCGCGAGCGCTCGGCCGACGACATCGTTTCGGCCGTCAGGCGCGGCATAGAGCAGACTGGCTACGAGGAGGTCAGCCTGACTTCCCTTTCCAGCACCGACCATTCGCAGATCCGTGAGATCCTCACCAGGCTCAACGCCGAGTTCGCCGATTCGGGCGTGCGCGTGTCGATACCTTCGCAACGCCTCGACTCGTTCGGGGTGGACATGGCGACGCTGGTCGCAGGCCGCAAGAAGGGCGGCCTCACGTTCGCTCCGGAAGCGGGCACGCAACGTCTTCGCGACGTGATAAACAAGAACGTCACCAAGGACGACCTGATGGCCGCTGCGCACGACGCCATGGAGGCGGGATGGCGCCGCATGAAGCTCTACTTCATGATAGGCCTGCCCACCGAGACGGACGAAGACCTGGTGGGCATAGCCGAGATGGCGAACGAGGCCTACGAGGAGATGAAGGCGTCCACGCCCGCCGACCAGAGAGGCAGCCTGCGCCTTGGGATATCCGTGAACGTGTTCGTCCCGAAGTCGCAGACGCCTTTCCAGTGGGACGGGCAGATCTCGCCCGACGAGGCCGCGCGCAGGGTCGCCGTCATACGCCAGAACCTGAGGTATCGCGCCATCACGCTTTCCTACCATGCGCCGAAGACCAGCCTTGTCGAGGCCGTCATGAGCCGCGGCGGCAGGGAGGTGGCCGACGTCGTCGAGGCCGCATGGAGGAACGGGGCCCGGTTCGACGCCTGGACCGAGCTGTTCGACGAGCAGGCCTGGGCAGCGGCGTTCAATGAGACGGGGGTCGACGCGCAGGCCATAGCCGAGACGTCCTACGACTCGTCGCATGCCATGCCCTGGGCGCACATATCCTGCGGGGCGGACGAGGGCTTCCTCGCCAGGGAGCGCGAGCTTGCATACCAGGGGGTCACGACGGAGGACTGTACGTTCGGCGATTGCTCGCTTTGCGGGGTTTGTCCCAGCCTGCGCGTAGCCAACGTGCTGCAGGACGTGCGGGGGGTGCGCTGACCATGGAGGACAGGCAGTTCCGACTTCGCGTCACATATGGCAAGACCGGGCGGCTTGCCATGCTTTCGCACCTGGAGGTCACCCATGCGCTGGAGCGCATCGTGAGACGCTCTGGCCTTCCCTTCGCGCTGTCGTGCGGGTTCTCGCCGCACACGAAGATGGCGTTCGGAAGCGCGCTTCCCGTCGGAATCGGGGGCGCGTGCGAGATATTCGACCTGACGCTGGACGACTACGTGGCGCCTGCCAAGGCGCTTGAGGCGTTGCGGAAGTCGGCTCCGGTCGACATGATGCCCGTGGCAGCAGAATACGTCGAGCCGTCCGCGAAGGCTGCTTCGGTCGCCAATCCCTTCAGCATGTACGAGGCGCGGTTCGACTCGCCCGTGGCCGGCTTCGAGTATCCGCCGCAGGTCGAGGTCGTCCGCAAGAAGAAGGCGAAGACGCTTGAGGTGTCGGATTACCTGGTGGGCGAGCCTGTCCTCGATGGGTGCGTCATGCGCTTCCAGCTGCAGTCGAAGGACACCGGAAGCCTGAGACCGGACGTGTTCGTGAAGTCCATGCGGCTGTCATGCGCCGATGGCGACGGCAGCCTGGGTCCCGACCCCGTCCCCGACGGTCCGGCTGTTCGCTCCATCACGAGGACCGCCCAGTCTCCGACGCGTCTCTAAGCCGTGTTCGACAGGCAGATATTCAGGCTTCCGGGCGCCGGGAAGGCAATCGTTTCATGCGTCGCGGCCTCGCTCGCGCTCTCGGTGCTCACCATCTTGCAGGCGCTTTCGCTTTCCAGCGCCATCGTGGCGGTGTGGCAAGGCGATGACTTCACGGACCAATTGCCGTCGGTGGCCGTGTTCGGGGCCTGCTTCGTCGCTCGGG
>CAQLOA010000020.1:10887-14269 GCA_948829205.1 uncultured Eggerthellaceae bacterium | reverse complement strand
GTAGTGCGCAGACACGCGGTCTATGACGACCTGCTCGGGAACGTGGATGACGTACTCCATGGGGGTGGGGTTCGACTTGGCCACGAACTCGGCCTGCTTGTCGCAGAAGGCGCCGATGGCCTCCTGGGCGAACTCCATGGCGGAAAGCATGTCCTCTTCGGATATGCAGTCGGCGCCCGCCTCGACCATGGAGATGTAGTCCTTGGTGCCGGCGACGGTGAGCTCGAGGTCGGAATTGGCCTGTTCGGTGACGGTGGGGTTGACGATGAACTGCCTGGTGTCGCGGTCGCGGCCGATGCGGACGCAGGCCGCAGGGCCGTCGAACGGGGCGCCACCCACCATGAGGGCCGCGCTTGCGCCGGCGACGCATATGGTGTCGGGCTCGTTCTCGCCGTCGACGACGAGCGGGGTGCAGACGATGTGCACCTCGTTCTTGTACCCGTCAGGGAACCCTGGGCGGATGGGTCGGTCGACCATGCGCGCGGTCAGCGTGCCGTGGTCGGAGGGCTTGGTCTCGCGCTTGAGGTAGCCTCCAGGAATCCTTCCCACCGAGTACATCTTCTCGATGAAGTCGACCGTCAGCGGGAAGAAGTCGTAATCCTTCTCCTGCTTGGACACGACGGCCGTGACCAGTACGCTGGTCTCGCCGCAGGTGACCAGAACGGCACCCGTGGCCTGCTTGGCGAGCTCGCCCGTCTCGAGGCGGTAGCTCTTCCCATACAGTTCGAACTCTTCTACGATCTTTGCCATTTATCTCTTTCTTCCCTTCAGGCGCGGCCCCATTGCCGCCCCGCTTCCAGGCGCGAAATGCGCGCCGTCCAAACCTTCCAAAACAGCGAAAAGGCCCGCTGGCGCGGGCCCTTGCACGAAGACTAGATATTGTCGCGGATGCCGAGCCTCTTGATGAGCTCGCGGTATTCCTCGATGTCGCGGTCCTTGATGTGCTTCAGCAGGCCGCGCCTCTTGCCGATGAGCTTCATGAGGCCCCGCCTGGTGTGGTTGTCCTTCTTGTGGACCTTCAGATGCTCGGTGAGGTTGCGGATGCGCTCCGACAGGATTGCCACCTGCACCTCGGCGCTTCCGGAGTCTCCCTCGCCCTTGCCGTACTCCTTGATGAGTTCGGCGGTCTTTTCCTTCGTGATGCTGAGCTTGCTTGCCATGTCTTTCCTTTCACCTTGGCCTTTGAAATCCGGTCCGCGCCGGGCATGCAAGCAGGTGGGCATGCAGGCCAGGCTGCGAATCGAGCCGCCCGCGAGGGCAGCCTGTTGATTATAGAGCATGCGTTGCGCTCTTACAACACGGACATGTAGGCGACCAGCTGCGACGCCGACTTCAGGCGCACGTCCGCCTGCACATGCGCCCATTGGACGGCCATGTGAAGGAGGTCGATGGCCAGAGGCTCCGGAACTTCGGCCTTGTCCAGCTCGGCGAACGTCGACATGAGTGCGCATTCGGCCCACGCCATCAGCGCCGCGTCGACCGGAGCGGTGTCAGAGGACGACGCGCAGGCGTCGCAGACGAATCCCCCGTCCAACAGCGACGCCCTCGCCCTCCCCGATGCAGGCGCCTTCGCGCCGCACAGCACGCACGTGGAGAAGCTGGGGCGCATCCCTATCATCGCAGAGGCCTTGAACACGTAGGCGGCGACCATGGCCGGAAGATGCGACGCGTACGCGGAGTCGATCGCGGCGAAGGCCGCGTCGGCCAGGTCGAAATACCTGGGAACCTCAAGGTCGGGTTGGATGGTTCGGCCTGCGAACTCGGCGACGCACGAGGCGGCGGACGTCGCCGCCGGGTCGGCGTGCAGGCGCGTGCCCGAACGCACCAGCCTGGCCTCCTTTACGACATCGAGGTTGCGGCCCTTGGCGCAATGCACCTTGACCCGGTTGAACAGCTCGAGCCTGCCGGACAACGCCCCCTGGGGCCTTCGGGCGCCCTTCGCGACGCCTTCAAGCAGGCGCCCTTGCGAGTCCATCATCCTGACGATCATGTCGGATTCGCCGAGGTTGGTCTTTCGCAGCACCAGCGCCTCGGCTGAATAGGTCTTCGACGCCATACGCGGGCTAGATCCGCTCTATCCTGGGGTCGCTTCCCGACATCTCGTTCGAGTCGTTCCACGATATCGTGCCCTTCACCGTCTCGTAGTTCCCGTAGCGGGTCTCCGACTCGAACCCGAACCAGGAATGGGTCTCGAACTTCCGGGCGGTTATGGTGTACGAGCACGAGTTGCCGCCTGAGTAGCTGACGTCGTTGACCTCGCTGATCTCGTAGTCCTGGCCGCCTATCCTCACCTTCGAAGAATCCTTGAGCCATGCGCGAGTGAGCGACACCAGCTCGGTGGAGCGGTGCTTCGCCAAGTTCAGCGTGACCTGCGACCCGGAGGCCAGAACCTCGCCTGCGGCCGGGTCGGTGCCGACGGCGGCGCCCTCGGGCACTTCCTCGTCGTACACGTATGCGACCTTGACCGAATAGCCCTCGTTCTCGAGGGCGGCGGTGGCTTCCTCTTGCGACATGCCGTGGACGTCGGGGACGCGGTAGGGCACGGCGGCTTCCACCGTTATCTTCGCGTCGGCCTTCGATCGCGTGCCCGCGACGGGGGCGACGTTGGTCACCGTCCCCTCGGCCTCGTTCGACTTCACCTCCACGGTCTCGATGTTGGTGAACCCTTCCGCGGCGAGCAGCTTCATCGCCTCGTCCAGGCTCTTGCCCACGATGTTGGGGACGACCCTGGCCACCGAGACCTCGATGGTGACCACCGACCCCGCGTCCACGCGCGTGCCAGGGACGGGGTTGGTTGACAGCACGACGTCCTCGGGCTCGTCGGACTTGACCTGCACCCTTTCCACGGAGAATCCGTCGGCCTCAAGGGTCGAGGCCGCCTCGTCGGCGTACATGGACACGACGTCGGGGACCACCTTGCCGCCCCACAGCTGCAGCGAGTAGGTCACGCCTGCTGCGGCGGCCACGACGACCACGGCGCAGAGCAGGGCAATCAACGCGGCCTTCGCCTTGCGCGAGGCGTTGCTTGGCGGCTTCGGAGGCGCCGGCTGCGCCGCGAACGCCCCCGTGGACGAGGGGGGAACGGCGCCGGCTTGCGCGCCGTCGGCGAAGAACGCCCTCTTCTGCAGCGACCCGGGCGTGACGAACGCCTGGGTTATGTTCGGGTCGTCGTATGCCGGGCCTTCGTCTACGTATGCAGCCGAATAGGGATCGTGGCTGGAGTCGGTGTACTGGTCTATCCCCTGCAGGTCGCGCGTGCGCCCGTCGTCCAGCCTGGAGGTGTCGCCCTCGCCGAACATCTCGCGCGCGAGCGGGGCGACGGTGGGAAGCTCGCATCCGCACTCGTCGCAGAACTTGGCGTTCGCTCGGTTGTCGGTGTGGC